>JBBRFA010000043.1:0-25299 GCA_038225185.1 Chthoniobacterales bacterium | reverse complement strand
AATTGGACTTCATTTGCTCGCGCATCATTTTCATGGACTCGGGATCGTTCATGACGGTTTCGCGCATCATTTTTTTGCCTTTGGGCGTTTTCATCATTTCTTCGCACATCATTTTGCAGCCTTCGTCCGTTTTCATGATTTCGGCGACTTGGGTTTGCTCGGCCTTCATGCGATCGTTGGCTTCAACAGTTTTATCGGCGTGAACCGGGACGATGGCGAGGAGGCCAATGATAGAGAGATATACCAGGGATTTTTTCATAATTATTTTTATTTGATTGTTAGAGTCCTCCAAGCGGAGCGCCAGGAGAGCCAACAGTGCTTCGCGAGTGCGCTCGTCAGTGGCCTTAAAATATTCGAGGAATAATCGAGGAGCTATTCGTCCAGGCTTTTGTCGGAGGGATTGGGCAGGGTTGTTTTACCATATTCTTTACTTGGAAAAGTGCCCGCCTCGGGTAGTGTGATGGCCATGAAACTTCTTGTCCTCGCTCTTTTTGCCGCTCCGCTCCTTGCTTCTGCCGCCTTGCAGCCGGGTGATAGCATTTCGCCCTACGAAATCCTTAATACCAAGACCGGCGACGAATACTGTCAGGTCTGTGTTTATGGCGCCAAAGAAGGCAAAATCGTTGCGTTTGGTAAAATCGGCGACGCTGATTTCTGGGCCGATCTCAAAAAGCTGCAAGTCTGGGCCGAAAAATATCCCAAGCTCGGCATTTTCGCCCAAGTGATCGATAGCAAGGATGCCAAAGCCATCCAGGTCGAAGCTGCAAAACAGGGTGTCAAATTTCCCGTGGTCGTCGCTGTCGCTGCCGATTGGGATGAGGCTTACCAGGTAAAAGGGGTTAGTCGCACGATTTATTACGCCAAAAAGAATAACAAAATCGCCTGGACTGGTGTGGGTCTGGAATCCACGGCGGAGCAGGCTTTGTCGGAAAAAATCGCCGTCGATCTCGCAAGCTAACCGGTTTTATTTGTCATGTCGCACCGGGTATTAGTGGTGCTGGCCACGTTGCTGGCTGGTGGGTTGGCTATCTGGAGTCGTTTAAGCGGTTTTTTTGCCGGTTGGGACACTGCCTGGCAGATGCATCTTGGCGTCGCCGATGCCGTTTTGGGCCTGCCTTTGTGGCTGGAATTGATCTGTGACGGATTGTTTGCCGCCGGGACAGCGGCGGTGGCCTTGGAGGTAACCTCCTGGAAGTCTCGCCTGGGATTGATCTGCGCCACTGGGTTGCAACCTTTTTCAGCTCTCGCCGCGGGGGTGTTGGCGGGGGTTTGGATATCTCCGTTTCCGTGGTTGCTGGCGATCCTTGCCGCCTGGGCCGCGATCCAAGGCTGGCAGATGTCGAAAGCCGGGCAGAGGGAGAAATTTTTTCGTCAAGTTTTCGGTCGGCATTTGTCGGCGGAAAGTCTCCGGACGCTCTTGCAGCAACCCGATGCCTTGCGTTCCACGACTTTGGAAGCCACGGTGTTGAGTGCGCGATTGCCGGGTCAGGAATGGGAGCGGGTGGAGGCGGCGGCTCGTTATTTGCAATCGCGCGGAGCCTGGGTGGAAGTGCAGACCGACAACCGTCTGCTCGCGGTTTGGAATACGCCTCTGGCGGTTGCCGATCCGGCCACTTCGGCGGTCGAGGCGGTGCTGGGCCTGGAAGACGGCTGGCAGGTGGGCGTGGCGAGCGGTTGCCTGGAGGTGGAGCTGGAACCGAAGCAAAACAAGTGGCAGATGCGCGGAACTGCCTTTGCCCAGGCGGAGGCACTCAACCAGGCCAATGCCACGTTTGGCTCGCGAATTTTACTGGATCTCGCAACCAACGATCTTGTTTCCCGCTGTGTCATCACGCGTCCGGTGGATCTTTTCGTGCAACCGGGGGCTGAGTGGGGTCTGGAAATTTTCGAGCCACGCGCCCTCCTGGCGGGTGCGGCTCCCGAGATGATCGAGCAACGGGATCGTTTCTGGGAAGCGGTGATTTTTTATCGTCAAAAACGGTTTGCAGAAGCGTTGCAGGCTTTGCAAAAAGCTGGTCAGGATCCTGTGGTGGAGTTTTACCGTAAACGCTTGGAAAACTTGCAAAAATCCCGCTGATCGTGGCTCGCATCGACTATCCCGAAGCGATTCGGCAACTGATTGTGCAATTGAAACGGCTGCCGGGGATCGGCCCCCGGGGAGCGGAGCGCATCGCGCTGTGGATGTTGCGTTCGCGGGATGCCAAAACGCAGGAGATCGCCGAGGCGATTACGCTGGCGGCAACGGCGGTGCAGGCGTGCCGACGCTGCGGTTTTTTTGCTGTGACTGAGGAATGCGAGATTTGCGCCGATGCTTCCCGTCAGCAGGGACCGATTTGCGTGGTGGAACAGGCGACCGACATTCTGCCCTTGGAAAGAACCGGCAGTCTGCGCGGAACGTATCATGCCCTCGGCGGGCGTTTGTCGCCGTTGGATCATGTGCGTCCCGAGGATTTGCGGATCGGTGAATTGCTGGTGCGGGTGCGCGAGGAAAATCCGGGCGAGATCATTTTGGCTTTGAGTGCGGATGTGGAGGGTGAGGCCACGGCGAACTATTTGGGCGATTTACTTAAGGAAAGTGGTGTGCCGGTGAGTCGCATCGCGCAGGGCATACCGGTGGGGGGTGGATTGGAGGCCTCGGATGAATTGACCCTCACCCGCGCCCTGGTTGGCAGGGTGAGACTCTAAAAAGAGGGAAGGTTTTCGGGTATCGACGCCGGCTTTTTCCCCACTTTCTCCGCTTGCCAAGCCTTGCCTTGGCGAGCATCCTAATCACCCCGCTTTCCATGATCCTCCTGCATCGCTACGTCATTAAACAAGTCCTTGTGACTTTTCTGATCGCTCTGTGCGTTCTCAGTGGAGTTTTCATCGTGGGATCGATCATGGTCAAATTGCTCGATCTGCTGGTGAACCAGGATGTGCCTTTGATTTTTGTGGCGCGCCTCATTGCCTACATCATTCCATTTTCGCTCATGTATACCATTCCGTGGGCATTTTTAACCACGGTGCTGCTGGTTTACGGACGTCTCTCGGCGGAGAACGAACTGATTGCCGCCCGCGCCTGCGGGGTGAGTATTCTGAGTCTGTGCGCCCCGGTGCTGGCTTTGGCGGGCATCCTTTCGTTATTTTGTTTCTGGATCAACACCACTGTCGCTCCGCATGCCCAGCAGCAGATGAAAGAAACTTTGAAGGATGTGGCTACGAGCGATCCGCTTTCCTTGTTTGGGAGCGACCGGGTGATCGACCAATTTCCCGGTCGAAAAATTTACGTCGAAAAGAAGGAAGGCACCACTTTGCTTAACATCCAGGTCTATGAGCTGGATGATGCCAACAAGCCCATCCGGGTGGTGACCGCGAGGGAGGGAAGTCTGGAATTGGATTTGGAAGGTCAGCAGGTTTTGCTGCGACTCAACGAGGCGATTTACGAGGAGCGCGATGCCACCGATCCCAACAGCATTAGTAAAATCCGCCAGGGCATCACCATGGAAGAGGGAGTGGTGCCGATCTCTTTGGCTCAGCTTTACGAGAAAAATCGAAAACGGCAGGGGCCAAGTTCGCTCACTTTATCGGAACTTTATATTGCATTGCAGGAGGAAAACACGGTGGAGCGCCAAAGCGCGACTTTGACGGAACTCAACAAACGTTACTCGCTCTCGCTCGGTTCCCTGGCTCTTGCCCTGGTGGGCATCCCCTTGGGAATCACCGCGCATCGCAAGGAGACCACAGTGGGGTTTGGTCTTAGCCTGGCTCTGGCGGTGAGTTATTTTGTCATTATCATGGTCGCCGACAACGTGCGCAACAACCCCATGTATCACCCGGAATGGTTAATCTGGCTGCCCAATTTCATCTTTCTCACGCTGGGAGGATTCCTTTTTTTGCGGCTGGCCAGACGTTAATTTTCAGGTTAAAAAAAATCATCACTTCCTTCTTATGCATACCCCTTTCGCTCGTGTTCGCTCGTTATCATTGTCGGTAACTTTCCTGCTCCTGATTACTTTCGTTTTCCCCCTGCACTCTGCCGATGTGGCAGGTGCCTCGGATCATCCGCAGGTAAAACGGGTCACAGGATCGGAGATTTTTTTCCAATCCGCCGCCGATTACGACGCGCGCAAGTTTGCCCTCGGAAAAGTCGAGTGGAATCGTGCCCAGTATAAAGTGTCGCCCTACCAAAGCACCACGGTGGAAGGAAAACGGCTGACGACTTATTATAAACTTCCCGAGAACATCCTCGTGCTGGAAGCATTCCGGAATTATGAGCAGGAACTTCGGGCGAGCGGTTTTGAAATCCTGTTTGCCGGCCAGGGCGACGAGGTGGAAACGATTGGATTTAACAATCAGATAGCGCTTGAGATTTACGAAACGAAGGGCTCTAATGGCACTCCCGAGGAAAAAGCGCAGTGGCCTTTCCAATACACCGACGAAGCCAAGGCCGCCTACATCGCGGCCCGCAAAAAGGGCGGGGCGGGAGAGCTTTACGTCAGCGTTTATCTGGTGGCTAACAAGCACAATAAATGGCTGCAAATCCCGGTCGGACGCACCTTGGTGCGGGTGGATGTGATCGAAACCAAAGAGCGCGAGCAACGCATGGAATTGGTTACGAGCGAAAAAATGGCGAGCGAAATCACGCTCAACGGGCGCATAGCCTTGTATGGCATTCAGTTCGACACTGATTCGGCGGCGATCAAACCCGATTCCCAAAGCACCCTGGCGGAGATCGCCAAATTTTTGCAACAAGAGAGCGCCTTGAAAATCCTTGTCGTGGGGCACACCGACACCGAGGGGGCCTTCGATTACAACCGCAAGTTATCCCAAAGCCGGGCCGAATCGGTCGTGGCCAGCCTGGCTGCGCAAGGTGTCGCCAAGGAGCGTTTATTCCCGGTGGGAGTGAGTTTTGCCTCGCCGATTGCGACGAATCAGACCGTTGAAGGCAGAGCAAAAAACCGTCGGGTGGAATTGGTCGATATGGCCTCTCCGAAATAAAGTACGCGCGCAGTTTCGCTTTCCGTTCGAAAAAACACCCGGGGTCGGGTGCGCTCTCCAGACCTGGTTTCGATCAATTACCCTACGCCCCCATGCCGTCCTCGAAAGATCCGGCGGCGGCTGGGAAACAAAGGTTGTCCCGCACGTAAGCGATGCCGTTCGCACTGGTAAAATCCAGGTCGCGATGGGCGCTCTCGGCTTCCACCACGAGCGGGGCGGAGGCGGTTTGCTGGACGGCCATATAACGTTTGGCATATCCCGTGAGGAGTAATAGCTCGACGTAACGGTTGAGATTAAGATCGCCACTGGCCAGATCGGTAAATTGCATGGCCCGCTCCGGCCACGAGGGTTGCAACGAACGCAGCGGAAAACCGGGGCGAATGACGTAATTTTTTACGTGCGCGGCATAAATCCGGGGACCGACTTTTAAGAAACGCTCCTCCCAACTCTCGCCTTCCCAGCAATGCGACGGATCGGCATTG
Organism: Chthoniobacterales bacterium; assembly: GCA_038225185.1. Lineage (GTDB taxonomy): Bacteria > Verrucomicrobiota > Verrucomicrobiia > Chthoniobacterales > DASVRZ01 > DASVRZ01. The sequence continues at coordinate 19,840 of JBBRFA010000043.1, read as the reverse complement.
ACGGCCAGAGAAGGATCCTGATCGGTGATACGGAGCAGGCGAAGAAAATCTTCCCCGGTCATGGCGGCGGTGCCGGGATGAATTTCGTGGCAGAGATAAATGCCGAGGGCGCGGGCGTGCGCGCGAATTTTGGCGGTTTTTTCGACAAAACGCGCGTCTCCCTCGGCGAGAAGATCATAGCCGGGACCGGCCCAAAAACCCCAGGGATAGCCGGTGGCAGCTTCCCAGCCGTAGGCGACGCCCCAGAACATGGGGAGTATTTTTACGCCCAGTTCCGCCGTTAGATCGAGCAGACGTAGAAGGTAATTTTCGCTCCATTTTTCGATTTCCTCGATGCTTTGCGCAGCCACGCTGGCGGGTAAAAAAGGCCGGATCGTCGGGCTCCCAGTCCATGCCGTGGTGTGGACCCAAAAGGGGCAATGACCCGAGATGCCGTCCAGGGCAAGGCCGGCATCGGCAAAGGCGGCGCGAATCTCGGAGGCAGGCTTGAATCCGTCGCCGGCTTCGAGCATAAAATTGGAGGGTTGGGCACCTGCCGCGCCCGATTTTTTGGCGTAAGCAAGGAATTCGGGGAGGGTTTTGGCGCCGTGTTGGGCACCTTCGATGGAGGGATGGAATGGTGAGGGCATGGTTATTTCTTTTTGTGACTTTTTTCGTCGGGAGCGAGACCGGCGGAATTGCCGAGTTCTTGTTCTTCGGCTGGTAAAAACGCGCGGAAACGGCCTTTGTCGATGGCTTTCATGTAGGCTTCGTGAGGCGACACGTTCCCTTGCTGGAGATGATGCCAGATGGCGTCGTCCATGAATTGCATGCCCTGGCCTTTGCCTCCGACGATCACGTCTTGCAGTTTTTGGGTGGCCCCTTCGCGAATGATGGCGGAGACGGCACTTGTAGAGACGAGGATTTCGTTGACGGCGACGCGTCCGCCCCCGGATTCGGCGGTTTTTTTAAGTAAAAGCTGGGCGACCACTCCGCGCAGGGAGGCCGAGAGCATGGTGCGCACCTGGGCCTGTTGATCGGCGGGGAAAACGTCGATGAGACGATCCACGGTTTTGCGGGCGTTGTTGGTGTGGAGGGTGCCAAAGACGAGCAGACCGGTTTCTGCGGCGGTGAGGGCGAGGGAAATGGTCTCCAAATCGCGCATTTCGCCTACGAGAACGATGTCGGCATCTTCGCGCAGAGCCGCTTTAAGGCCGACCGGGAAGGAGGCGGCATGTTCGGGCACTTCGCGCTGGGTAATGATGCTGTTTTTGTTCACATGCACGAATTCGATTGGCTCTTCGATGGTGATGATGTGCCGTTTGAAATTGGTGTTAATATAATCGATGAGGGCGGCCAGGGTGGTGGATTTGCCCGAGCCAGTAGGGCCGGTGACGAGGACGATGCCGCCGCGCAAATTGCCAAAATCTTTGACAATGGCGGGGATGCCGAGCTGTTCGAGAGTGGCAATTTTTGTGGGAATCAAACGAAAAACCGCGCCGTAACCGTTGGTCTGCTTCAGGAAATTGCAGCGGAAACGCGCGTCCTCGTTCATTTCGTAGGCAAAATCGTAGTCGCCTCGTTCCAGATAAACTTCCCAGCCTTTGGCGGAACAAATTTCCTTGAGCATGAACTCGATTTCGGTGTGTTCGAGGATTTCTTCACGAATGGACATTACGTCACCGTGACGGCGGATTTTTGGGGGTTGACCTTCGCCGAGATGCAAATCGGAGGCACCAGCGGTGATGAGATATTGAAAAAATTGATCGATGTAGGCCATGGGGAGGGGAATTTTTTATTTGGCTTGAGCGAGATGGCGCCGGACGTTTTGTTTGTCTTCCGCGCGGGCCACGACTTCGTCGTTGGAGATGGATCCGGCTTCCCAGAGTTCGATCAGGGAGTCGTCCATGAGCTTCATGCCCAGCTTGCGCCCGGTCTGGATAATACCGGGGAGCATGAAGGTTTTTGACTCGCGAATGACGTTGCCGACGGCGGGTGTGTTGACGAGGATTTCCATGGCGAGGGCGCGTCCGGCACCGTCCTTGGTGGGGACGAGTTGCTGGGAAATGATGCCGCGGAGCGATTCGCTGACCATGGTGCGGATCTGATCGCGTTGATCGTTGGGGAACACGTCGAGCAGACGATCCAGGGTGCGGGCGGCGTTGGCGGTGTGGAGGGTGCCGAGAACGAGGTGCCCGGTTTCGGAGGCGGTGATGGCCAGGGAAATGGTCTCCAGATCGCGCATTTCGCCGACCATGATGACATCGGGATCTTCGCGAAGAGCACCGCGAAGAGCTGCGGCGAAAGATTTGGTGTGGGTATGGACTTCGCGTTGGGTGACGTGGCATCCTTTCGAGCCGAAGACGTATTCGATGGGATCTTCCAGAGTGATGATGTGATCGCGGCGATCTGCATTAATTTGATCGACGAGAGCAGCCAGCGTGGTCGATTTTCCCGAGCCGACGGAGCCGGTGACGAGAACGAGGCCGTTGTGGTATTGGGTAAGGAGTTTGAGGGATTCGGGCAGGCCGAGTTCGTCCATGGAGCGAACACGGGAATAAATGATACGAAAAACGAGATCCAGGCCCAGACGATGGCGCACGACGCTGGTGCGGAACCGGCCATGTTCATTTTTGTAGGCAAAATCGACATCGCCTCGGTCGTGCAACTGGGTTTTTTGGGCTTCGGTAAGAAATCCCATGGCGAGGCTCTCGGTATCGGCGGGGCTAAGCCGGGGTGCCTGAAGCCAGATCGGTTCGAGATTGCCAAAACGACGCCACGTGGGTTGGCTGTTGACGCCCAAATGGATGTCGGAGGCTCCTGATTCGATACCGATCAACAGGTATTGATCAACGTGGGATAAATTATGTTGTTCTGTAGCGGTGGGGAGGGCAGGGGAATTCACAAGAGTGCGGTATCATAGCGAGCAGCAGGATAATTTGAAGTGAAAAAATTGGCGGGGGGCGGATTTCTTTTTTTTGAAGAAAAGGGGCGTGTCTATGACGTTCTCGTGACGGAATCAGGGGCCGCCGTTCTCTTTCGCGCGTTGGTTGCCGCGGTCGAAAGGGCGCCATCGAAAACCGGCAAAAGCCCTCGACTGCCAATCGTCGCCGACAATCAGCAAAACTTAAATTGCCAATAAAGGCCTTTTTTAATAATTTGGCGGAATGCTAAATTCCCTATCTCTCTCCCATGCCTCATGGATCGCGGCCCCCTCGGTCGGCGGGCCGCAGTGCGGTGTTGTGGCTCCCTGTTTGCGAAAGTCCTTCGATCTTTCGCGCCCTGTGCAAGCAGCAACCCTTTCGATCACGGCACTCGGACTTTACGAATGCGAAATCAATGGACGCAATGTCAGCGATTTCGTGCTGGCACCAGGCTGGACGAACTACGACCGGCGAGTGCACGTGCAAAGTTTCGATGTTTCGCAACTTCTGCAAATTGGCGAAAACGCCATGGGCGCGATCCTGGGTGACGGTTGGTATTGCGGATTTCTCGCCTGGAAAAGTCGTCAATTATACGGGGATCGACCGAAGTTCATCGCCCAGTTGGACCTAACTTATGCGGATGGCACGACGGACCGCTTTGTTTCGGATCAAAGCTGGAAGACCGCTGGCAGTGCCATTCTCCAAAACGATCTTCTCGCAGGAGAAATTCATGATGCACGTCTGGAGCAACCTGGCTGGTCCAGCGGCGGCTTCGACGACAGCACCTGGCTGCCGGTGATGGTCATTCCGGCACCCGACATTGCATTGGAAACCTCTCCCGCACCCCCGATGCGCCGTATTCAGGAATTGAAACCCGTTTCGGTGCAATCAAAGTTGACTGATGGAAAATGGATTACCCAGGTCGATTTCGGGCAAAACTTTAGTGGTCGTGTGCGAATGACGGTCAGCGGAGCCACCGGACAAACCCTGACGCTGCGACACGCGGAAATGCTTAATCCAGACGGCACGATTTACGTGGATAATCTGCGCGGCATCCGGGCCACCGATTTCTACACTTGCAGAGAGGACGGCGCTGCGACCTGGGAACCGGTCTTTACCTTTCATGGATTTCGTTATGTGGAAGTGACTGGCCTTAACAAAGATCAGCCATTCTCCCTGGTGGGTGTTGTTCTTCATTCCGACATGGAAGTTACGGGATCCTTTTCGTGTTCCAACCCGCTGCTCAACAAACTTCAGCAAAACATTTTGTGGGGACAAAAGAGCAATTTTTTGGATGTCCCGACCGATTGCCCCCAGCGCAATGAGCGTCTGGGCTGGACGGGCGACGCGCAGGTTTTTGTCCGCACGGCCGCCTTTAATATGGATATCCAGGGATTTTTCCATAAATGGGTGCAGGATCTTCGAGATGCACAAAAACCTAATGGGGGCGTCCCCGCTGTCGCTCCAGATCGGAATTTTCTTGGAGATTTAACAGACGGCGGACCGGCCTGGTCGGATGCCACGATTATTTGTCCGTGGACGATTTACCTTTGCTACGATGATCGGAAAATACTCGCCGATCATTATGATTCCATGCGGCGTTATCTGGATTTTCTTGCTGCGCATCGCTGCAAGGATTTCATCCGTTCGCACCCGGATGTCGATGACTGGGGCGGCTTCGGCGACTGGCTGGCATTGGACGGAAGCGGGAAAACCGAGGGCTGCACACCAAGGGATCTTATCGGCACGGCATTTTATGCTTACGATGCCGAACTCATGTGCAAGATCGCCGGGATTCTTGGTCACACCGGGGACGCGCTTCGTTACGCCTCGCTGCATGAGGACGTTGTCCGTGCTTTTCGGCATCGTTTTGTCACACCCGAGGGCCTGATCGCATCGGGCACTCAGACCGCATATGTGCTGGCTTTGCGCTTTAATCTCATTCCCGAGGAGGCGCGTGCCGTTGCCTGCCGCCAGCTTGTTCGCGACATCGAGAGCCGCGATTTTCACCTTTCCACCGGATTCGTGGGAACGCCTCATCTCCTCGATGTGCTGACAGAGCACGGGCGCCTTGATGTAGCCTACCGATTACTCGAGCAGGAGACGTTTCCGTCCTGGCTCTTCCCCGTGAAAAACGGCGCGACCACGATTTGGGAGAGGTGGGACGGGTGGACTCCGGAAAAGGGGTTTCAGGATAAAGGCATGAACTCCTTTAATCACTATGCTTATGGTGCGGTCGGGGCGTGGATGTATCGAACCGTTGCCGGGCTAGATCTCGATCCCGATCTTCCGGGCTACAAGCATATTATCTTCCGTCCCCGCCCCGGCGGCTCGCTCACCAGTGCCGAGGCCAGCCTGACAACCGCTCACGGGAAAGTGGCAATTTCCTGGGAGCAGGATGCCGCAACATTTCGCTGCGAGATCACGGTTCCTGTGGGGTGCCGAGCAACATTTTTCCCGCCTTACGATAATCCAAGTTCTCTCGCTTTCGGCCCGGGGAACCATCCGTTTTCGCAGCCGGTCAGATCCTAAGCCCAGCCTGCCGCACGCCAGGCTGGCCAAGCCTCGCGGATGCGCGAAAAAATCAATGGCGTAACTCTTCTTTTGACTTGGAAATTTTTGCGGGGGCGGTGGCCTGTGCCGAACATCCCGGTTTTTCTATCGAGTGGATTTGGGTCTGAGAAGCCGGTTTTGAAAGCGACAGACTCAACTCCATTCCCGGTTAGCGCGCCATATGTTGCCTGCTCTTTTCCTCCGCAACTCTTTACGGGAACCATCACCGTTCGGAAGAGGTCGATTGAGCGTTGGACTTCCTAAAAGCTCATTCGCAGGGGCTTGCCTGCTCAATAAACTTGTTGATCTAAATTAAAAACCAGCACCATGTGCTAGATTTTTAGGGCAATACCACCGTTGGTAGCAGTGGAAATAAAGAATATGGCGGAAGGGGTGGGATTCGAACCCACGGTGAGTATAACCCCACGCTCGATTTCGAGTCGAGTGCCTTAGACCGGGCTCAGCCACCCTTCCTTTGATAACGAAAGTGATTGTCCGTGCTCCCGCTTTTTTTGCAAGAAAGATTTATTCTTTGTCCAAGGTTCTTTTCAGCCTTGGCACCGACACCCCACGCACATAGGGATGGTTCGGGTTCTTTTTCTCGAAATCCTGATGATACTCCTCGGCGGGCCAGAATTTTTCAAAGGATAACACTTCCGTGGCCACTTTTTTGCCCAGTTTTTTCTCCAAAAGCGCTTGTTCCTCCTCGATTATCTGCTTTTCCTCTTCGGTGCGATAAAACAAGATTGGGCGGTAGGCAGGGCCAAAATCGGGCGCCACGCCACGTCCGTTGACTGGGTCGTGACTTTTCCAAAAAATGGCCAGGAGCTCACGATAAGTCACTTTGTCGGGGTCGTAGGAAAATTCCACGGCTTCGGCATGACCAGTCGATCCCGAGCCGACTGCATCGTAAGTGGGGTTGAGGCTTTTACCGCCCGAATAGCCCGAGACGACGTTGGTGACGCCTGGCACACGCTCATAAATAGCTTCGACGCACCAAAAACAGCCGGCGGCGAAAGTGGCTTGGCGAAGTTCTGCAGCAGGAAGAGTCATGGTAAATAAGGTGAATAATAAAGAATGAAGTAAGAAGCGCATGGTGCGAGTTAATTTTTCTTGAAGAGAACGGCGAGTTCGGGGAAGCCTGCCTCGACGAGTTTTTCGGCGGGGATAAAACGTAAAGCCGCCGAATTGATGCAATAACGCAGCCGGGTAGGTGCCGGACCATCGTCGAAGATATGCCCGAGATGAGTGTTGGCCTGGACGCTGCGCACTTCGGTGCGAACCATGCCGGCGGAGGCATCGCGGTGTTCGCTAACCGATTCTTTGGCGATGGGACGGGTAAAACTCGGCCAGCCGGTCCGCGAATCGAATTTGTCGAGAGAGCTAAAAAGGGGTTCGCCGCTGACTACCGAGACATAAACACCTGGCTTCTTATTATCCCAATATTCATTCCGAAAAGGCGGCTCGGTGCCATCTTCCTGGGTGACGTGATATTGGATGGAGGTAAGCTTTTTTTTGAGTTCGTTTTTGTCTTCGCCTTTATCGTCGCCTTGGGCGAAAACCAGCAGGGCCAGACCCACGCAAAGTGCGAGGAGGGCGGTGGGAAGTGGATTTTTCATAATTTAGCAGACGGGAAATCTGTAAAGATTGCGTTATATTAATTTCGTTAGTAAGAGCGTTCTGGATGGGTTTTATTCCATTTTGGCAGGCAAAAGACGGACGGATCATGCATTCGCTTGACGCTTTTCCTCTTGAGAAGCACGTTTGCAGTATGTCTGAGACTTCACTTCCTCCAAACGTTCAACCTGTCGCAAAGAAAAAATCTCCCTGGCTTTTCATCGGCCTCGGTTGCCTTGGGCTGGTGCTCGTAGCCATCGTGGGCACTGTCGTTCTTGTCGGTTGGGGTGCCAATAAAGTCGCCCAAGTCGCCAAAGACGCCGGTATGAATCCCGAACAATTCGCAGCCGAACTCATCGTCAAAGCCAACCCCGACCTCGAACTCGTCCGCTCTGTGCCCAATGAAAAAACCATCACCATACGCCAGAAATCCACTGGCGAGGAGATCACTCTTTCCTTTGCCGATATCGCGGCGGGCAAATTCTCCATTAAGCAAAAGGGTAAGGAAATTTCGATTGATTCCCAGTCCCAGGCTGGCGGCGGCGTAATTACCGTCACCGAAGACGATAAAACCACCCAGATTACCACTTCGACGGCCGCGACCAAGCTGCCCGCCTGGCTGCCTTCCACTCCCAACCTGCGCTTTGCCGAAGGCGGTTATCAAATAATCGAAAACGGAGTGGCTTCGGGCCTCGCCACCGCGACCTCGTCGGAAAGCGTGGCGACCCTGCACGCTTTTTACAAAGCCGAACTCGAAAAAGAAGGTTTTGCAGTCGAAGAAAACAAAATTGATGTCGGCGAAGTCGAGGTTGCCACGTTGCAAGCCACCCATGGCAACGACGGACGCAACCTTACGCTGACCATTCAAAAATCCAAAGACGCCAGCGAAGCCCAGCTCTCTTTTATTTATAAAGACAAAGAAGCCCCCAAACCCTAGCGGCCTGCCGCAGGCGAGGGGAATAAAAAGCGGGGCGACTACCTCCCAGCAGATAAAAATATGAGTTCCATCGCCCACCTTCTGCAAATCCCCGCGAGATACATCCACTGGCTGCACACCCGCTGGCCTGCGGGAACCGTCGAGCGCCTGCCCGAAGTCGCGGAGGATGGATCGACCAACATCCCCGGCCTCTATGTGGTGGGCGATCTCACTGGCATCCCGCTGCTCAAGTTTGCCCTCGATTCCGGCGCGCGCGTCGTGCAAAAAATCGCGCCCAGCCAGGGCGGCGATGTGCTCGATGTAGCCATCGTCGGTGGTGGCGTATCCGGCATCGCCGCGGCTGTCGAGGCCAAGAAACGCGGTCTGAGCTTCGAGGTCTTTGAGGCGGCGGAACCTTTTTCCACCATCATCAATTTTCCCAAGGGCAAACATATCTTCACTTATCCGACCGATTTCCAACCCGCCGGCGATCTCACGGTTTCCGCACTTCTCAAAGAAGGACTGGTCGAGGAACTGGAAAGCCAGAGGAAAAAAGCTGGAATCGAAACGACTTCGGCACGAATCGAAATGATCGGCCGCGACGGCGACACGCTGGTGGTAAAAGTCGCCGACTCCGAACCGCGAAAGGCCCGTAACGTCATCGTGGCCATTGGTCGCAGTGGTAACTTCCGCAAACTCGGCTGCCCCGGCGAGAACCTCGAAAAAGTGAGCAACCGCTTGCACGACCCGATGGATTACGCAGGCAAAAACGTTCTCGTGGTCGGCGGCGGCGATTCCGCCCTCGAGGCCGCGATTGCCCTCACTATTTGCGGGGCAAAAACGACGCTTAGCTATCGGAAAAAAGAATTCTCCCGTCCCAAACCCGACAACCTCGCAAAAATAAACCAACTAACTGCCAACCCCGCAGCCAAAGTCGGCGTCGAACATCCCAGCAGCGAACGCGTCACCACGGCAGCCAATTACACTAATCGCGGCGACCAGGCACCAGGCTCGCTGGTTTTAAAACTCGGCAGCGATGTCAAGGAAATCACCGGGGCGGGTGTCACCATCGCGACCGACGACAAGACCGAGACCATCGACAATGACAACGTTTTTGCCATGATCGGACGTCAGCCGCCGCTGGATTTTTTCCGCAAAAGCGGTGTCCCGATTCGGAATGAGTGGCGGGCCACGACCTATGTTAGCTGCGGGTTGTTTTTTCTTTTTTGCGCATTCCTCTACTTCTGGAAAGCTGGCCATCCGCTAAACACTCTTTTTAAGGCGAACAACTGGTTCCCATTCAACGTCGCGCCTTGGTTGGAGACGATGACCGGCGCCATTGGCTCATCGACTTTGGCCGGATTCTTGCAAGTTAGTCTTTCTGAACCCGGATTCTATTACTCGCTGGCTTACACGACTTGCATTCTCGTTTTTGGCTGGCGCCGCATTCAACGCCGTAAAACGCCCTACGTTACCCGGCAAACCGTTACCCTGGCCTGCATCCAGCTTGTGCCACTTTTCCTTTTGCCTTACTTCATTCTGCCCTGGATGGGGAATCTGGGTTGGTTTGACGCTGGTGCCGGGAAATGGTTTGCCGATGAGTTTTTCCCGGCTGTAAATTATGGTCACGGACGTGAATATTGGCGGGCTTTTGGCTTCATCCTAGCCTGGCCCCTTTTTATCTGGAACGTCTTTACCTCCCAACCGATGTGGGGTTGGCTGGCGATTTCTTTCATCCAAACTTTTGTTATCATTCCTCTCATCATCATTCGCTGGGGCAAAGGTGCATATTGCGGATGGATTTGTTCCTGTGGCGCACTCGCCGAAACCCTCGGCGATACTCACCGGCAGAAAATGCCCCACGGCCCGTTTTGGAATCGCATGAACCTGGTCGGCCAGGTCATTCTTGGCCTGGTTTTCTTATTGTTAACCTTGCGCGTCGCCTCCTGGCTCGGCTGGAAGGAGGCAGGTGATTTTTTTAACAACGCACTCAGCGGCTGGAAATTTTTCGACGGTTGGCTAGGTTTGAACTACTACTTTTTCGTCGATATTTTTCTGGCCGGCATCGTCGGGGTGGGGCTTTACTTTTGGTTTAGCGGACGCGTCTGGTGCCGGTTTGCCTGTCCCCTCGCGGCTTTGATGCATATCTACGCGCGGTTTACCAAGTTCCGCATTTTTGCCGATAAAACTAAATGCATCTCCTGCAACGTCTGCACCACGATGTGTCATCAGGGGATCGATGTGATGAATTTTGCCAACAAAGGTCTTCCCATGGAGGATCCGCAATGCGTTCGCTGCTCTGCCTGCGTGCAAACCTGCCCGACCGGTGTGCTTACTTTCGGGCATTATGATGAAAATAAAAAAATCGTCTTCGACCGTCTCCCGGCCTCCCGCACGCAATTGGCCGAGGCCCATGGCGAAAAGATTTAAAATGGTCCGGCGCATTTCTCACCCCACCTTTTTTGGCTTTTTCGGCCCCGGCATTATTTTCCACTGAACAAACCATTGCAGAACCTTTGTGTCCGCGCTTAAAATGACATTCACATGGCTCACCGCTCCCAATCTGCGACTTCCACTGCCGCTCCTGAGCAGACTCTTTCCCTGGAGGCATTTCGCCTTATGCTCCTGGCTCGATTCTCGGAGGATCGCCTGAGTTCCCTCTGGAAATCGGGAAAAATCGTCGGCGGCGTTTATCTTGGCCGGGGGCAGGAAGCACTCAGTGTCTCCCTTGGCCTGCATCTTCGGCTGGGCGATGTGTATGCCCCGCTTATTCGCGATCAGGCCGGTCGTCTTGCCTTTGGCGAACCACTCATCGACGGTTTTCGCACTTATCTTGGCTCCCGCCTGGGACCGATGCGTGGGCGCGACGGCAACATCCACCGGGGCCGCCCCCGGGAAGGTTATCTGGCGATGATTTCGCATCTCGGCTGCATGGTTTCCGCTGTGGCAGGGTCCTTGATGGCCAAACGTTTCCACGGCGACACCGGCGTCGTCGGCGCCACGTGTATCGGCGACGGCGGCATGTCCACCGGATCGTTCCACGAGGCGATGAATCTGGCGGGAGTCGAAAAACTTCCCCTCGTCGTGCTTGCCGTCAATAATCAATACGCCTATTCCACACCCACCACGCGTCAATTTGCCTGTAAAAACCTCGTCGATCGCGCCATCGGCTACGGGTTTGCCGGGCATACCGTCGATGGCACGCAACTCGAAGAATGTCTCGCCACAATCGGCCATGCTGTCGCCCTGGCGCGCGCTGGCAAAGGCCCGCAGCTCGTCGTCGGCACCGTCCTTCGCCTGGCTGGTCACGCCGAACATGACGACGCTTCCTACGTCGATCCCAAGCTGCGCGAGGAAAAAATCGCCGCCGATTGTCTGCGTCTCGCCGAGGAAAAATTGCTTGCCGAGGGCGTGCTGACCTCCGCCGATCTGGCCACGATGAAAAGCCAGCTTCTCACGGAGATCGATGACGCCGTGTCCCAGGCCCAGCAAGAACCCGTCCCCGATGCGGGCACCGAAGATTGGTGCGCTCTTTCCAGCCGTCACCTCGTCGATGGATTCAACGGTTGATCTGAATTTACGCCGACGCCAAACTTTTCAAAACGATCCGTCCCGCTACATGAGTATCACTTATCTCGAAGCCATCCGCGAAGCCCAGGCCCGTGCCCTGGCCGATGATCCCCGGGTTTTTATTTATGGACAGGACGTGGGAGAATTCGGTGGTGCCTTCAAAGCCACGAAAAATCTTGCCCGCGAATTTCCCGGTCGCGTCCTCGATGCGCCCATCTCCGAGGATGCCATCGTCGGCACCGCCATCGGTGCCGCCATCGAAGGGATGAGGCCCATCGTGGAAATGCAATTTGCCGATTTTTCCTCGGTCGGCTTCAATCAAATCGTCAATCACGCCGCCACCTTATTTTGGCGCACCGAAGTCTCCTGTCCCATCACCGTGCGCCTGCCCAGCGGAGGCAACCTCGGTTCCGGTCCCTTCCACAGCCAATGCATGGAGGCACTTTATGCGCATTATCCAGGCTTGATCGTGATGACTCCCGCCACGGTGGAGGACGCCTACAGCATGTTACTAGAAGCTGTCGCCATCGACGACCCGGTGATTTTTTGCGAGCACAAATACCTTTACTACCATTTAAAAGCCGACGCACTGCCCACCGACGCATTGCCTGCGGGAAAAGCGCGCATCGCACGTCCAGGGCGCGATGCCACGATTGTCACCTACAGCGCCATGCTGCACGAATGTCTCGCCGCCGCCGAGGAACTCGCCCTCGATTCCTATCAAATCGAAGTCGTCGATCTGCGCACCGTCAAACCCATCGATACCGACACCATTCTCGCCTCTGTCGCCCGCACCGGGCGTCTCCTGGCCGTCGGCGAAGCCTTCCCCTGGGGCGGAGTCACCGCCGAAATCATCGCCCGTGTCGCCACCGAAGGTTACGAACTCCTCGATGCCGCACCCCAAAGGCTCAACGCCCGCGACACTCCCATTCCCTATCACCCCAATCTCTGGGCCGCGCACCGTCCCACTTCGCCGGCCATCGTCAACGCCCTGCGTAATCTGCTCCGGCTCTAACCGTTTTTTTCCTAACATGCCGCTCATTCCCATCATCATGCCCCAGTTGGGCGAATCCATCGCCGAGGCCACCGTGGTTAACATCCGCACCCAGGTCGGCGATCTGGTGAACTCCGAATCCGATATTCTCGACGTGGAAACGAACAAGGCCGTGATGTCGGTCAACGTTCCCTGCTCGGGAAAAATCGCCTCGCTCACCGCCGAAGTCGGGCATAGCTATCCCGTCGGCACCGCGCTCGGCGCCCTCGAAGTCACCGCCGAGGATGCGCAACGCCATGGTAACTCCGCCACGCCCGCCCCCGAGCCCGAAGCGGAGATTCCCGCTGGTAAAACAAACGATGCACCCGTAAAAAAAGAAGACATCCAGGTGGCTCCCACCGTGCGCGGGTTACCGGTGCCTGCAAAAGCCCAGGGTGCCAGTTTTATTTCTCCCCGGCTTAAGGCACGCATGTTGGAGCTAGGTCTGCGCGCCTCCGATCTCTCCGGCATCCCCGGCAGTGGTAGCGGAGGACGAGTCACCGTCGATGACCTCGAAAAATATCTTGCCGGACTCTCCAAAAACCGCACCACGCCCGCCTCGCGGATGCGCATTGCGGTGGCCGACGCCATGCGCCGCAGTTGGACGCGTCCGCTTGCCACCGTGGGCCTCTACGTCAACCTCGACCCCTTGCTGGCCCATCGTAAAATCAGCCAGCCCAAACCCGGCCCCACGCTCTACGTCATTCGCGCCCTCGCCGTGGCGCTGGGAGAGGATTCCATCGCCGCAGGACGCCTCGTGGGTGCTAACATCATTCATCCCAATTCCATCGACATCGGTTTTGCCGTGGAGGCCGCCGATGGGGTGTTAGTCCCGGTGATTCGTAATGTGGACCAGGTCGCCTTGAAGGATTTGGTGGAGGAATACAGTCGTCTCGTCGAACTCGCCCGCAGCCGGCGATTACCGCCGGATACCTTTGAAAATTCCGCCGCCACGGTGACGAATTTTGGCACTTTCGGTCTTACCTGGGCCACACCGATACCGTTGCCCGAGCAATCCCTTTTGTTGGGACTCGGCGCCGGACGCAAGGCGCCGCATTGGGATGAGGAAATCGAGGATTTTCTTCCCATCACCGAGGCGGAGCTCACCTTGAGCTTCGATCATCGGGTGATCGACGGTGGCGCCGCCGGGAAATTGCTCACTCGCGTCGCCAGTCTGCTCATTACGCCCGAGGCGTTGTAGCTGGGATTGCGTGCAGCCTGCTGCCGCTTTCGGCCACGCAACCTGCTTGCGGCCCCCAGTGGTTGGCAGGGCTGTCAAACACAAGGGGGCAGCAGGCTGCACGCAAGCCAAACGTCTTACCTAGCTTTCCAGGTTGGCTAAAAACTTTTTCGCGGAGTCGCGCACCGCTTTTTGTGCGGCGGGAGTTTTTTTCTTCCAGGAATTGAGCGGCATCGCGACGCGGATGTTTTTCTCGAAAAAGGCCGCATGTTGATCGAAAAAGTTCCAGTAAAGATAGTTGAAGGGACACGCGGTATCGCCGGTTTTTTCGTCTGTGCGATACTGGCAGCCTGCGCAATAATTGCTCATCTTGGAAATGTATCCCGAGCCAGCCGCATAAGGTTTGGTCGCCATCGCGCCGCCATCGGCGTGAAGAACCATTCCCAACACATTGGCTGCCATCACCCAATCCCAGGCATCGACATACATCTCCAAAAACCAGTTTAACGCCTCCTGCGGACGGATCCCGGCTAACAAAAGGAAATTCCCCAGCACCATGAGTCGCTGGATATGATGGTTGTAACCGGAATCTATTACCTGCCCGAGCGTCTCCCGCAAACAATTCATTTTCGTGTCGCCGGTGTAAAAGAATGATGGCAAAGGGCGGGTCGCCTCCAGTGCATTCACTTCACGATAGGCAGGCATTTTCTGCCAGTAAACCCCGTTGATAAATTCACGCCAGCCGATGATCTGCCGCACGAAACCTTCCACCGAATTGAGGGGTGCACGGCCTTTTTTCCAGGCATCTATCGCTGCCTCGACACATTCCGCTGGTGTTAACAATCCGAGGTTGAGCGACGGTGTTAGCACGGAATGAAACAAAGTCGGCTCGCCCTCGATCATGAGGTCCTCGTAATCGCCAAATTTCCCCAGGCGATGCGTGATAAAGTCTTCCAGGGCCAGCAAGGCATCCTGGCGGGTCACCGGAAGATCGAATCCTTCCGTGGACCCGGGATGATCGGCAAATTCCCGCTCAATCGTGGCCAGCACTGCCCGCGTGGTGGCATCGGGTGGAAACCTGCGTCGCGGGTGGGGGAGGGGACTGCCGTCTTTTACCCAATCCTTGTAAGTCTTGCGATTGGCGTGATCCAGATTCCAGGTGCCTCCGACCGGTTCCATTTTGCCATCGATCTTCTCCATCAGGTAACCCGTTTTTTGGCGCATAGCCCGGTAATGATGCTCCATTAAAAGCTGTTTTTTATCGGCGGCCCACTCTTTAAAATCGTTCCGCGCGAGGAGAAACCGGGTCGTGGGCACGGTGGTGATGGGATATTTTTTTGCCAGCAAGCGCACGACTTCGGCGGTGGGCCAATCGTTCGGTTCCGCCACATAAATCTGTGCCTTGGGATGGCGTTTGAGATGTTGGCGGATGCCGGTCTCGTAATCCACAGTGTCTTCGAGCGGATAATGGTCCACCTGCCAGCCGGTGGCGCGCATCTCCAAGGCGCAATGTCGCAGGCCGGAATAGACGAGGGAGAGACGCTTTTTATGATACTTAAGGTGATGCCCAAAATTGCGCGATTCGATGATGAGAATACGTTCAGTCTTGCTCGATGCCTGGTAAAGAGCCGAGTTGCCGGGAGGAAGTTGATCGCCAAGGATCCAGATGGTTTTCATGCAAGGTGAATTACGTTTCGCAAGGTGCGCCAGACACCCTCGTCTGCCTTAGCTTGGGAAGATGCTTGACAGAAAGACCTGCGCATCGTTAATCCTAACACCCAACATGGGCTACCGCATCCTTTATCCGCTAACGATATGGTTTTTTATGACGATTGCCGGTTTTGGCCTGGCTCAGACTCCGCAGAAAGCCATTGCCACGCACGAGACTCCGATTGTGGGGAATGGCGTCACTTTGGGCATTATTAGCCCTGGTGCCGCGGTGGTCGTCCTCGGGGAAAGTGCGGTCGGCGAGGAATTTATCGTCGAGCAGATCGATGCCAGGGGTAAAAAGATTGTCGGGATGGCTGCGAAAAAAAATCTGATTTTAACCAAGGAGACTCCTGAGCCTGCCCCCGCGCCCCAGCCCCCTCAAGAGCCCCCTCAAGCGCCTCCTCAAATGCCCAGGCAACCGGAGTTTGGTGCCGAAAGGGGAGAGGTGGCGGATGTCATGAGTGCGATGGACTTTGCAGCAGAGGCGAAGGCTGATCCCGCATTATTTAAGGAAAAATATCAAGGGCAGATGGTGAAGGTATCGGGCTTGGTGGAAAAAGCCACGATGGAGACACAGGCAGGGATGGCTGGCACCCAACCCGTGGTTACCCTGGCCACTTCGAGTGGATTGCCCAGGGTCAAGCTAAGGCTTTCTCCTTCCATAGCCAAAGACTCCAGCATCATTGCCCATTACCGTTATTTTCCCAGGTGGTTTTACGGTTATTACGGGAGAAAATTGGAGTTTCGTCAAAGTGGATCCAATCAGGTCCAGGTAAGAGCCTCCTATCGTTATAATTCGAGCAACTCTTCCAAATATAGCACGAGTTGGTCGCCGATTTTTTCGCCGGGCGATCCTTTGACGGCGGAAGGCTATTTCAAAGGCGTGGGTCTGGATATCGAGTTGCACGGTGCCAGCCTGATTTTACCGTCGAAGGAGTAGGAGAGTTAAAAAAAATCAGACGGAGGCCAATTCCGCCGGGGGATCGACCCATTTTCCGTGCTCCTGGATAAGATCTTTCAAACGTTCCACAGCTTCGGATTCGGGGATGTTGAATTTTACCGGAGTTTTTCCCACATAAAGATTGATTTTGTTAGGAGCACCCCCCACGTAACCGAAATCGGCGTCGGCCATTTCCCCCGGGCCGTTGACGATGCAGCCCATGATGGCGATTTTTACTCCCTTGAGATGGGCCGTGGCGGCTTTGATTTTGGCCGTCGTGGTCTGGAGATTGAACAGGGTGCGCCCGCAGCTCGGGCAGGCCACGTAATCGGTCTTGAAAATCCGTGCCCCCGCTGCCTGGAGAATGTTGTAAGAAAGGCGCAGAGATTGGCCGGGAGCGGATTCTCCACGGAGAAAAACGGCGTCGCCGATGCCGTCGCAAAGCAGCGAACCCAGATGGGTCGAGGCTTCCAGAAGCGTAATTAGGAAATCGCTGGCGGGAGTGGCGTGAAGTTGATCCTTGAGCACGATGGGATGCCGTTCCTCCACCTGGAGCGCGAGCAATCGGAAAGCGGTGATGACAGGCAGATCGATGCCATCTTTTACCGTGATGAGTCGCGGCACCGGGCTTTGGGTAAGTGCCTCCACGGCGGCGGAATCGCGCGGATCGATTTCCAGCACCGCGCATTGTTCATAGATGAGTTCGGGACGGTAATCGCCCATTTGCTCCAATTTATGGGCGACGGCCTGCCATTTTTCCTCGGTGGTAAAGACGCGAAAGGTTTCCTCGCCCCCGACGGAGAAGTTTCCGACGGCGACAGGCTTGGAACCGCGCCGGCGGAAGGTGAAAGGATCGAAGGCCACCGGGAATGTCCACGGTGCGGCAGAACGTGCCGTGATCGTTTTGACCAGGGCGCGGGCGACAGGAATTTCGTGCACGCTATCCTCGGTAAGCGAGACGCGCACGGTATCGCCAATGCCATCGGCGAGCAGACTGCCCATGCCAATGGCCGATTTGATCCGGCCATCCTCGCCATCGCCTGCCTCGGTGACACCCAGATGAATGGGGTAATTCCAATCCGGCCCCTCAATCTCCAATCGGGAAACGAGGAGCCGATAAGCCTGGATCATGACTTTTGGGTTGCTCGATTTCATCGAAAAAACGAAATTGTGAACTCCCAGATCACGGGAGATGCGGGCAAATTCGAGCGCACTTTCGACCATGCCCAACGGCGTATCGCCGTAGCGATTCATAATGCGATCGCTTAGCGAACCGTGGTTGGTGCCGATGCGGATGGCGACGCCACGGCTTTGGCAGAGGCGCACCAGCGGAGTAAAACGCTCTCGAATGCGCTCCAATTCGGCGGCGTATTGCGCGTCGGTATATTCGATGATTTTGAATTTCTTGGAGTCGGCGAAGTTGCCGGGGTTGACCCGCACTTTATCCACCCAGCGAGCAGCTTCGAGGGCGGCGTCGGGCTTGAAATGGATGTCGGCCACGATGGGGACGTGACAGTTTTGCGCGCGCAACCCGGCGACGATATGTTGCAGATTGGCGGCGTCCTTAACCGTCGGCGCAGTGATCCGCACGATTTCGCAGCCGACTTCGACCAGATCGAGAGTCTGGCGGATCGAGGCCGCGGTATCCATTGTGTCGCAAGTAATCATCGACTGCACGCGGACCGGATTATTGCCCCCGATGCCGACGCCTCCAACGAGCACTTCGCGGGTGGAACGGCGGAGAATGGGGATCGATTCGGCGGGCAAAGTCATAACACCGCAAAAGTATCGTCTTTCTGCCAAACGAAAAATGTTTTTTCTCGCGGCAAAACCCGCTCCCGACGGATCTCGCTCAAGATCGGAAGCAAAGCGACATTTTTCGCTCGTGTAAACCGGCAAATCGGAGGACAAAGTGTCCATGATCTCCCCCCCAGCCGCACCTTCAACGTTAAAGCCCGGGTCAACCCGAATTACCTATGTCATTCGACCCAGCGTCTGGGGGCGGGTGTTGATCGCGACCACAGAAAAAGGGGTGCGGGCGGTTTTTTTCGCAGATCGCAGCGCTGCATTGGAGGAAGCCTTGCGAGAACGGTGCCGTGGGGCGGAAATCGTCGCAGGCGACGGCGGCAGAGAGGTGGAGCGGGTTTTGCAACTCCTCGCCAGCCCATGGAAAAAATGGGATGTGCCCTTGGATGTGCGGGGCACGCCCTTTCAAGAAAAAGTCTGGCGGGCATTACTGGAGATACCGGCAGGCACGACCGCCAGTTACACAGAGATCGCCCGAAAAATCGGACATCCGCGAGCAGTGCGCGCGGTGGCCGGAGCTTGTGCGGCAAATACTCTAGCCGTGGGAATTCCCTGCCATCGGGTGGTGCGTTCGGATGGAGCGCTTTCGGGTTATCGCTGGGGTGCGGGGATTAAGAAAGAATTGTTAGCCGCCGAACAAGCCGCCCTACTTCGTGCCAAAAAGCCCGCATGAAAGCCAGTCTTGAGAGGTAGAGGACTTAGAGGACCTACAGGACCTATTTGCTTAGCCTTGAATACAAAGCCGGGGGGGGGCATAATGCATTTTTTGCCCATTCTTGCAACTCAGCGAACACTGCGACAAATCGATGTGACCATGTGGAAGCTCATGGAAAATGACCTTTCCTTCTGCCTATGCCTCGGTGGCCAGACTCTCTGGGAGCGACACCAACTCGCTCCCCGACTCCGTCACCCGCCAGACCACGCGACCATCTTCCTGCAGCCGCACCACCACCCCGTGCAACGAACCCCTCAACGTTTTTACCCGGTCTCCGACTCCGATCTGCGCCACCCGCCAGAGACTTTCCACAGCGGCCACCATACTTTCGGTGTCGAGAACACCGGCAATGCAATGGGCCACCGCCGAAGCCAGTTCCCGCTTTCTCGAGGCTGGCAGGTCGCTAAACAAAGCCAGCATCAATTCGCGCCTAAAAAAGAAAACGTGTTCCCATTGAAAAACAAAAAAGGCGCACCGCGATGGCACGCCCTCAGATAGTCAATTGTTTCCAGCAGCGTTAATTCGCTATTTCTGATGCATTCCCACTCTGCCTTGCCCGGTATTCCAGCTTGCGGGTTAACTCCGTGCTGTGCTCCAGCTCTTGCACACGCTCGCTGATTGACGCTGACAACAGACTGCCAGTCCCAATTTTGGAGAAATGCGGCTCGGGTTTGAAGCGGTGCACATTCGCCTCTGCTGCCTGTGCCACGTCCTCCACCGTCAAGTGTTTCAGCAGATCGATTCGGAGTTTCATCGTTCATTAAGTTAGAACTTGATAATTTTTTTGCAACTTCACATTTACAAGCTGTTTTTCTACCTCTCGACCAACGGCTTCGACCAACGGCTTTACATTTGAAAACTTTCGCCCAGATAGAGGCGGCGGCTGGTGGGGTCGTT
>JBBRFA010000042.1:0-25791 GCA_038225185.1 Chthoniobacterales bacterium | reverse complement strand
CAACCGCGCCATCTCGACGATGCAGGTCATCGAGGAACTCATCAATCTGGCCAGGGAAATGGATGCCGCGACCAAACGCGGCGAAGACCTCGGGCTTACCGATGACGAAGTCGCGTTTTACGACGCCCTCGCCGCCAACCATTCCGCCGTGCAAGCCATGGGCGACGACAAACTTAAACTGATCGCCGCCGAACTCATCGCCCAAGTCCGCAAGAGCGTGACCATCGACTGGACCCTACGGGAAGGCGCACGCGCAAAAATCCGCGTAATGGTCAAACGCATCCTTAATAAACACGGCTATCCACCCGATTTGCAGAATGAAGCAGTCAAAACAGTCTTGCGTCAGGCCGAGCTACTCTGCGCAGACTGGGCTTAAATTCCGCAGTCAAAGGTGCGTGGTTTCTTTTTGGCCATCGATCCCAGAGCTTTGCCAGGGGCTGGCCTATTTCGCCGGGTTGGAGCTTCCACGTCCGCGCCCTTTCGACAGTGGTCGCCCAGGCTGCGTTCCGGCCAATCCACAAATTAAATTTATAATCGCGGGAGGGCGACGACTTCCAGTGCGGTGCTGGCAATCCAGCCCCGGGTCTGGTCGGGCAGACGGCAGTGCGTCCAGGGGCCGTTGATGCTGAGGATTTCCACGGCCTGCCCAGGTTTAATGGTCAAAACCGACGGACTGCTCTCGGTAAAAGTGCTACGCAGTTTTTCCTGCTTTAAAACAATCGCCCGATGTGGCGAGGAAAATGGCAGATCGCGGTAGTAAAGACTCGTGAGAGCGAGTCCGACGACGAAAATGCCGAGCAAGGCAGAGACGGTCCACAGCCCCTGGGTATCGCCCAGCCGACGCCAGCGTGCGACCCAGGAGAGCACGACGATCCAAAACCCGGCGACGGCCACAAGCAGGCTCAGATCGGTGCCAAAGCGCGGGAGTTGATTCCACCAGGCCGGAGTGGATGGAGAGAGTTTTTCGAGTTGGGCGCGAGCGTCGCGGTCGGTGGGAGCGAGCCAGAGGGCGCGTTCGAGATTGAGGATGGCCCGGGCGGGATTGGCCGCCTGTTCATGGGCGAGGGCGAGATTGTAAAAAATCTCGGGGCGCGTTTCCC
Source organism: Chthoniobacterales bacterium (assembly GCA_038225185.1). Lineage (GTDB taxonomy): Bacteria > Verrucomicrobiota > Verrucomicrobiia > Chthoniobacterales > DASVRZ01 > DASVRZ01. Next base: position 24,691 of record JBBRFA010000042.1, on the reverse strand, counting down.
CCTGGCGGACGAGTTTTTCGAGGGTGTCGATGGCGGTGCGAAAATCCCTTTTCTCGTAAGCTTCGCGGGCAGCGGCGAAGTCTTCCAGCGGAGCGGCTGGAAGCACGCTGGTAAAAAGGCTCACGAGCAGCAGGAAAAAGAGAGGGCGGTAATGCACAGGGAAAAATATCAGGGTCGATATTGCCGCAATAAATCGGTGTAACGCCGGTGGGTTTCGGGGGTGAGTTCGCGTCCGCCGCGTCCGCCGCCATAGGTGAGTTCGTCGCGCCGACGCAGAATCTCTTCGATGCCGGGAAGATCTTCTTCCCGCAGGGTAAGCTGGGCAAGAACTTCGGCGCTGGTCGAAGGCGCATGGAGATCGGGGTGTGCAAGGGCGGTGGCAATCTCCAATTGACGGGCGGCAGCGGAGAAAAAGACGGCGGGATCGAAGGACCGCAGTTTATCGGCGAGAGCGCCATTTTCTTTGTTCAAACCCAGGCGCCGGGTCTGCACAGGATCGGGTGCGAAACGGGCGGCAATGCGCGGCCAGACGAGGGCGCCGAGGAGCAGAAGCGGAAGGGCTTGGGCAGCCCAGAAAAGGTTATTTTTCCAAACAGGCTCGAAGCTGCGGGGCTGGCCGGGGAGGGCAGTTTTAAAGGGGGGGAGTTTGGGCACGGGCGGTTCGATAGTCGGCGGGGGTGGGATCTTGCCCGCAGAGGGAACGGAGGGGGTGGCGGAGACGAGAGACGGTGGAACAGCCGGAGGACCTTCGATCTGCACCGGCACGGGATCGGAGATGAGAGTGATAAATTTTTCCTGGGCAGGATCGAAATAAACGAATTGAAGACCGGGTAGGGCATCGGATTTTTTTTCGGGAATGATCGCCATTTCGAAGGTTTTGGTGCCGGAGACACCCATTTCGTCGGTGGAGGCAAATTTTCCGGCGGCGGGATAGGTGCGCCAGCCGTCGGTGCTGACGAGGGCTGGGGCGGAGACGAGATCGAAATTGCCGCGTCCCTCGAGGGCGGCGGCGTAGGTGATGGGATCGCCGGTTTTAAGAGCGGTGGGCCGGGCCGAGGTGGCGAGAGTGAATTGGCCGACGGCACCGGCGAAGCCTTCGGGGCGGGGTGTGGGCAGGGATTTGATCTGGATTTTGGCGGTCTCGGTGCTGAGGGTCATTTCGCGCTGGATGCGCTGGTTGAAGAACGGATTGTTATTAAAGATTTGATCGGCGAACGGGTCGTCGAAGAGGCTGCGGCGCTGGCGCTGGGGCAGGGCGACGACGAAATTAAGCGAGGCGGGGCCGACGTTGAGTTCGCCGGATTTGGCCGCAACGAGGCTGGTCTGATAAATCATGACGCGATAGCTTTTTCCGCGCACATTTTGTTGTTCGATGCGGGGATTGGGGTAGCGCAATTTTGAGAAGCCTTCGCCATCGATTTGTGGAACCTGACCGGGCGGATTGATTTGAAAAGTGACGTTGTTTTGGAAATAAAAACGCACTTCAATGGGGATGATTTCGCCCACGTAAGCGGAGTCTTTGGGGAGGAGAAGTTCGGCGTAAACCTCGGCCTGCCGGGAGGAGTTGGGATCGGAGGAGGTGGCGGCGGCGTTACTTTTCTCCACTGTGATCGCGATGGGGGCAGTGGAAAAGGATTGTCCGCCTGCTTCGACATCGATGGCAGGAATGGAGAATTTACCGGCGCGCTGGGGGGTGACGATGTAGGTGATGCGGGTCGAGATGGAAGCGCCGAGGCCGCTATTAAACTCGAAGCTCTGGCTTTTTCCCTGGTAATCGATGGTGAGCCCCTCGGCGGCAATACTGGAAGGCACGTTGGCGTTGCGGGCACCGCTGACGATGATGGTGAGACGGACGGGATCGTCGGTCGTGGTGGTGGTGGAGGAAACGTTGGCGGTGACGTTGACCTCGGCGTGAGCGGGAAGAATGCCAAGGCAGAGTGCGAGCAGCCCGCAGACGAGGGTTTTGAGCAAGCAAAAATGGGATAAAGTGAAGGAGCGCATTTACCAGTCTTTGGATACGGGAGCTTCGTTGCGTTGTTCGCGCAAGTTGACACGTTCTTCCTCGCCTTGCATGGCTTCGATGAGAGCGCGGGCTTGTTCCTGGCTCATTTCGCCGTCGCGTTCCTCGGCGGGAGCGGCTTGGGCTTGCTGTCCTGGCTCGGGTTTTGGCTGCTCTTTTTGATCTTCGCCTTGGTTGGCGGTTTTGAGTTCACCTTCTTTTTTCTCACCTGGTGTGGGTTCGGGTTGGGCAGCTTGATCTTTCTTATCCTGATTAGCCTGTTTCTGGTCGGGCGATTGATTCTGACCCGATTGCGGAGGTTGCGGGGACTGTTTGGGATCGGATTTTCCGGAGGAAGACTGCTGTTGTTGATCGTTATTTTGATCCTGGGATGGCTGATCTTGGGGCTCTTGTTTGCCTTGATTTTGCTGTTGCTGCTGTTGCTGTTGTTGCTGATTTTGGTCTGGCTGATTCTGCTCGTCTTTTTTCTCTTCGTCGTCGCGTTTTTCTTGTTCTTGTTTTTTTTCCTCGTCTTCCTGGATGAGTTTTTCGACGATTTCGCGGTTGGTTTTGGCGTCGGCGTATTCGGGATCGATTTTTAGGGCTTCGTCGTAATGGAGGAGAGCTTCCTTCCAGTCGGCGATTTTTTTGCCGTGATCTTCGTTGGCTGCGCCGCGTTGGAAAAGGGTGTTGGCGGCGTTGTATTCGGAGCGTTTACGCAGTTGCGGGTCGCTGCTGGTGCTGGCTTTGCCAAAGGCCACGAGGGCGTCGTTGTAACGTTGGGCTTTGTAGGCGGCTGTGCCGGTGTTGAAATTTCGTTCGGGCGAGTGAGGCGATTTTTTTTGTTCCAATTGGAAGGCGGTCATGGCCTCGGGATATTTGCCTTGCTCATAAAGCTGCAAGCCTTGGGAGGCAGCCTGAGCGGGGTGGAGTCCGAGCACTCCGAACAATAAAATTGCCGCCGTTAGCGGGGAGCGGCGGCGGTCACTGAGCGATTGGGCGAGAAGAAAAAGCACAAGAGCGAGACCAAGCGGCCACTGATAACGTTCAATGGGACGTCGAGAAGTGAGTTGGGTGCCGTCGCGCATTTCGAGCTGGCGGATCCCTTGATCGATGAGGGTTTGCACGGCGTTGGAATTGTTTACGAGTTGCACATAAAAGCCACCGGTAAGATCGGCGATTTCTTTAAGGCGGCCATCGTCGAGGCGGGTCTTGACGAATTGACCGCTGTCGTCACGCACAAAAGTGCTGGAGCCGTTTTCCTCGATGGGAATCATGGCGCCTTCGCTGGAGCCAACCCCGACGGTGAAAATGCGCACCCCGGCGGTTTTGGCGTCATTGGCGGCTTTCAAGGCGTCGGCGGTGAGTTCTTCGCCGTCGGTGAATAAAACGATTGCCTTGTGTGCCCCCTCGGCTTTGCCAAACGCGGTGAGACTTACCTGGATGGCTTCGGCGAGATTCGTGCCGCCTTTTGGGATGATCGTGGTGTCGAGTTCGTCGAGCGAATCCTGCACCGCACCGTAATCGATGGTGAGCGGAGCCTGTAAAAAAGCGGTCCCTGCGAAGGGGACCAAAGCGATGCGGTCGCCTTCGAGGATGCGCAACAAATCCTGGACGGCCAGCTTGGCCCGGGCGAGGCGGTTGGGGGTAACGTCATCGGCCAGCATGGAACGCGAGGTATCGACAGCCACGACGATGTCGCGGCCTTTGCGGGTGATTTCCTGCGATTCGAACCCCCATTGCGGGCGGGCCAAAGTAACGACGAGCGCGGCCAGGGCGAGCAGGGTAAGGAGAAAACGAAAGAGACGTTTGCCACGATGAACGCCGCGGAGGAGATTATCGCGGAGCTTGGGAGCGACGAGAAGGGCGAGGCGACGGGTCGATTTTTTCTCACCCAAAGCATAAAACACCGCCAGCAACGGGAGCAGGCCAAGGGCGGCAAACCAGATTGGATATGCGAAGGTGAGCGGGATCACGGAGTTTTCCTCCAAAGGGTTTGTTCCAGTAATAGAGGCACGGTGATCAGGAGAAAGCCGGCCACGAGAAACCAGGGAAACAAGTCGCGATAGTTGCGATATTGTTTGCTGGTAATGGTGGTTTTTTCAAGTTTATCGATTTTATCGAAGACGCCCTGGAGCGATTGCGTGTCGGTGGCGCGAAAATATTCGCCTTTGCTGATTTTTGCGATTTCCTGGAGGGCCGATTCCTCAAATTTCATGATGACGTTACGATAAAACACGTTCCCAAAATTATCCCGCAACGGAAAGGGCACCGTGCCGTTGGTTCCGGCACCGATGGTGTAGATTTTGATGCCCAATGCGCCGGCTGCCTCCGCAGCGGTAAGCGGGGAGACGCGACCGGCATTATTATCGCCATCGGTGAGCAGGACGATGAGTTTGCTTTTGGCGTTTTTATTGCGAAACCGATTGGCGGAGGACGCGATGGCCGATCCGATGGCGGTGCCGTCTTCGACGAGTCCAATGCGAATGCGTTCGAGATTTTGGATGAGCCAGCCATGATCGAGCGTGGGCGGACTGACAAGATAGGGGCGCCCGGCAAAAGCGACGATACCGATGCGGTCGTTGGGACGCCCGTTGATGAATTTTTCGGTGACTTGCTTGACCGCTTCAAGCCGGTTGGAGCGTTTGAGTCCGATGGTAAAATCCTCGGCCAGCATGGAACGCGAAACATCGATGGCGAGAATGATGTCGATGCCGCTGGCCTCGGTCTCGGTGCGCGAGGTGCCCCATTGAGGTCGGGCCAGGGCGATGATCAGGGAAGCGAGGCCGAGTAAGGTGAGTGTGGCGAGAAGAGCACCGATGCGCGATTTACGAGGCCGGCCCAATGTTTGCAAAAGACTGGTCGAGGAATAGATCACCGAAGCCGATCCCCCGGCGCGTCCCCGCAACCAGGCCAGCACGGGCAGCAAGAGCAGAAGCAATAAAAAAAGAGGGTGCAAAAGGGCGAAGCCCGAACCGATTTCGAGTGGCTTCATGAAGTAATGCCCCCCTGGACAAACTGGCGGGCTTTTTCCCAAAGTTCGCGGTTGTCTTCGCTGGTGGCCTGGAGTTTGGCAAATTCGATCAAATCAACCTTGTCGAGGAACGTTTTCAGCAACGACTGGGTGGTGGGAGAAAAATTCGGTTCTTGCGCAATTTTTTGCAAAAATTCCTGCGAAGTCTGTCGCGTGGCGGGAATGCCGTATTCTCCCATCACAAAACGGCGCAGCACCCCGGCGACTTCCACGCTAAAAGCGGTGGGGGTATCGGTCTCGATCTGCGAAAGCATGGCCTGCAGCGATTGCAAAGCAAGATCGCGGGGCAGCAAGGGAGGTGTGTCTCTGGGGCGGATTTTTTTTAGCAACCACCAAACCAGTGCGGCAACTAGCAAGGTGGTCAGGACAGTTAGTAAAATCACCGCCCACAGGGGGAGCAGGGGAATGGCAAAAGGGGGGGCGATATCTTTGATCTCGGGCAAATCGGCGGTTTGCGCCTGGAGCGAACCGACGAACAGCAGGAACGAAAATAAAAGCGTGCTGATTCTCATCGGAAGCCCGCCCTTCTTTCGCGGGTTTTAAAAAATTGCCGTAAAGGAGGGAGATAATCCCGGTCGGTGCGCAGACGGATGGAATCAATTTTTTTAGCGCGAAAAATGTCCTGCCAGCTTCGCCAGAGATCAGTCGCACGCTCGCGAAAGGCATCACGCACGCGGCGGTCGCCGGTGTTCACTTCCATCTGCTCGCCGGTCTCGGCATCTTCGAGAGTGATGCGCCCGAGATCGGGGAGTTCCTCCTCGCGAGGATCGACCACGGCCAGGGCGATTAGGTCGTGACGTTGCCCGGTGACCGCCAATTCACGCTCGAAAGATTCGGTCTGAAAATCGGAGAGAAGAAACACCACCGCTCGGCGGGTAAGAACTTTGTTAAGGTAATTGAGGGCGATGGCAGGCTGGGTGCCGCGTCCTTTTGGTTCGAAAAAAAGGATTTCGCGGATGATGCGCAGGGTGTGGAGGCGGCCTTTTTTTGGGGGTATGAAAAGTTCCACCTGATCGGAAAACAGGAGCAGGCCCACTTTATCGTTGTTGCGAATGGCGCTGAAGGCCAGCACAGAGGCCACCTCGGCGGAGAGATCGCGCTTGGAATTTTCCACACTGCCAAAGACACCCGAAGCGGAGACATCGACGACTAACATGACGGTTAACTCACGTTCCTCGGTGAATTTTTTAATGTAAGCCTCACCGCTCCTGGCCGTCACATTCCAGTCGATGGAGCGAATTTCGTCGCCCGGCTGGTAAAGACGCACCTCGTCGAAATTCATTCCGCGACCTTTGAAAACAGAATGATAGGAGCCGGCAAAACTGGCGTCAACGAGGCGCCTGGTGCGCAGCTCGAGACGACGGATTTTTTTTAGAATGGTTCTGGCGTTTTCCATGGGGATTTTAACCGCGAATGGACAGGAAGAAACACGAATGATGAAAAGGCGTCGGCAGCATTCCCTTTTTCTTCTTTTCCCTTATATGTGTCTATTTGCGTCCATTCGTGATTGTATCTTTATTAGGGAACCGGCAGGCCCTCGAAGACTTTTTGCACGATTACTTCCGAGGTCAACTCCTCGGCCTCGGCTTCATAGCTTATGCCGATGCGGTGACGCAGCACGTCGGTGCCGATGGATTTTACGTCCTGCGGCGTGACGAAGCCGCGTCCATTTAGAAAAGCGTGCGCCCTGGCTGCCAGAGTGAGGGCGATGGTGGCACGCGGGCTGGCGCCGTAGCGGATCATGCCTTCGAGCGGCAGTTTATAAGTGGCGGGCTGGCGGGTGGCCCAGACGACATCGACGATGTAATCCTTTACCCGGTCGTCCACATAGATTTCGTTTACGACTTCGCGGGATTTGATGATGTCGGAGGTCTCGGTGACAGCTTCCACGGAGAGTTTGGGGGCTGACGTGCCCATGAGATCGAGGATGCGGCGTTCCTCGACCTTGGTGGGATAACCGACGGAAAGCTTGAGCATAAAACGATCGAGCTGGGCTTCGGGCAACTGGTAGGTGCCTTCCTGTTCGAGGGGATTTTGTGTGGCCAGAACCAAAAACGGATCGGGCAGAGGATAAGTGGTGTCGCCAATGGTCACCTGCCGCTCCTGCATGGCTTCCAGGAGGGCGCTTTGCACTTTGGCCGGGGCACGATTGATTTCGTCGGCGAGAATGAGATTGGAAAAGAGGGGACCCAATTTGGTCGTAAAAGCACCATCGCGTGGATTGTAAATGAGGGTGCCAATGAGGTCGGCCGGGAGTAAATCGGGCGTAAATTGCAGACGGGAAAACCCGGTTTTTACCGCCGAGGCGAGAGTCTTCACGGTCAGCGTCTTGGCCAGGCCGGGCACACCTTCGAGCAGAACGTGCCCATTGGTCAGCAGGCCGATCAAAAGTCGGTCGATGAGATATTTTTGGCCCACGACGACGCGGGCTATTTCGGTTTGGAGTGGAACGATCCAGTGGCTGTGCTCTTGGACCTGTCGGGTAATTTCGTCGGTGGCGCTGGGCATGATGTTTTTTTACGTGAGGGTTGAGACAAAACAAGGGTGGGCTTGTTCGATTCCGTTTGGAAGAAAAGTCGGAATTGATCGCAAGGGCAAGGTGTTTCGTATTTCGGATTCCGGCACGAAAAGTGCTTAAAGTTACCTGATGTCCATCCAAGGTTCCAATCAGGAATTGCCCCTCCCCGATCTGCTGACCACCCTCCGCAGCCATCATGGGCGGCTGGTTTTTTCCGATCTCGGCCCAGTTTCCAACGTGGAAATTTACCTTATCCCCTCGTTTATCAGCGGATTTTACTGCTCCGGTGTGGGCATTACCGACGAGGCGTGCATCCTGGAAAAATTGATCGCCATCACCGCTTCGCAACGCGGACGTTTTCACTTCGAGGTGCTGCCCGAAGGCATCATCAATCATCAGGTGCGTCTCTCCATCGACGGTGCCAACCTCGCAGTCGCGACCATGGCCGATGAGATTGCCTGGCGCCAATCCGAATTTATTCATGCCGCCAAAATGGTCATCCTCGACCAGCCGGGGCGTCAGTTTGACGACGCCATGGTCGCCTCTTTTTTTGGTCGGGCTTACGAACATTTTGAGATCGGCGTGGACGGCCAGTCTCTGGCGATGAAAATGCAGATTTCGCTGATCCAAGCCCAGTTTTACATTCTTAAATTTGTCGAGGCGGGCGCGGTAAAAATCGGGATGCCGATGAGCGGACGAAGCGGACGCTCCAGCCCAATCATTGTAAAATCGTCGCGTTTCGAGGTAATGACCACCCGACGCCTTCTTGCCCGTGGAGAAGCCAGTCGTCGCCGCTAAATTGTTCGCTCCGCTTCCCGGTTTAGGCTAACAGTTCTCTTTTCCAGCGACGCACCGTTCGTCGAGATCCATCGCTGCGAAAATGGAGATAAAACACCCCGCCATACTCATCCGTGGTGGTGAGTTCCGTTATCGCTAACAAATAAAGCAGTCTCGCACTATTCGCTCCCGGAGGCAGAAGCGCGGTCAAGGCATGATGAGGAATTTTTTGTTTGATCAACAATTCTTCGAGCAGACTCCAGCAATCGTGCAAATCCTGCGCCCTGGGATGCGCCCTGGCGGATAAATTGGCAAAAACCGCACTAGTAAAACGCACCGGCAACAGCAACAACCCGGCCAACGTCAGCCACCAGCGCCCTCCCTCTAGCTGTGCAGTCGCTTTGTTGTAAAAAAATTGTGCCACTAACATTACTCCCAACACCGCTGGATAAAACGGCCAGGGCATCCATTCCAGGGTTCGATCCCATTCCCCTTGCAAAGTGAGCAAGATCAATTTTCCCCAGTGCACACCCAGGAAAAACACCCCCCAGGCGACTGCGGCTGCTAACAATGCCGCCAATGCCAGCCAGATTACCCGCCGGTTATGCTCGTGGAAGTGCCGGGCCAGCCCGACCGGATGGGAGATTGTCTTCACGCAGGCGACCTGTAGCCGGCGGGATCGATTTCCACGGTGGCGTATCCCAGGGCGCGGATGCCTCCTAACAAACGTTGCTCGACGCCGGCTGGCAAAGGCATTTCCTCCGGCGCGATTTGTATCCGGGCTTGATCGGATGCAAGATGGCGCACGCGAAAAACACGAAACCCCAGGCTGCGGGTGTATTCCTCGGCTTGCTCGATTTTTAGCAAGACCTCGGAGGTGACGCGCACGCCGTGGGGGATGCGCGAGCTTAGGCAGGGCTGCGCCGGATCATCGGCCGTGGCGAGGTGCAGGGTGCGCGAAACCTCGCGTATTTCGGCCTTGGTGAGACCAGCTTGTTTAAGCGGTGCGAGGATGGCAAATTCCTCCGCCGCCAGCCGCCCCGGACGCACCTGGCTGGCGTCGTCGGCATTTTCTCCGTAAGCTAGAAAAGGCACCCCGCTTTCCCGGGCATGAGTTTCCATCTTTCGAAACAATTCCGCCTTGCAAAAGTAGCAGCGATTGATCGGATTCGACGTATAATCCTCCTGCTCCATTTCGCGGGTGGCGATGATCTCCAGGGTCACATCCCATTCCCGGGCGAGGGAGATCGCCCGTTGCAGGGCAGCTCGCGGGAGACTGGGCGAATCGGCGATCACCCCACGCACCTGGTCTCCCAGGGTCTGGCGCGCAAACGCTAGTAAAAAAGCACTGTCCACCCCGCCCGAAAAAGCTACCAGCAAGGGCGAATTCTCCCGCAGCATGCTTGTAAGCAAAGCTAGTTTGGCATCCAGGGTGGTTTGCATGGTGGGAAATCGTTAGAGTCGCACCTGATGGAACAACTCGTTCAAAGGCATTTGCAGCCCGATGAAAAATTCGCCAAAATCGGCGTATTTCGCACTCACCTCGTCGAAACGCATTTCGTAGATGATGGCTTTGATTTCATACAAATCGTGCGCAAACAAGGTGACTCCCCATTCCCCGTCATCCAGACCAGTCGAGCCGGTGATGAGTTGTCGCACGCGCCCCGCATAGGTGCGCCCCACGGCGGCGTGCCCGGCCATAAGTTTTTTGCGCGTGACAAAATCCAGCGCATACCAATTATGCAACGCGTCGCGCCGTTTGCTCATGGGATAAAAACAAAAAACCGGCCAGTCGGGCAGATTTGGATCCAGACGATCCTGGGCGTATTTGGTCATGCGTTGGGAAAAATCGGCCATGGCGAGCGCATGTTCCGGCGCGCCCACGAGGAGGTCTTTTTCCGCGACTAACTGGGCACTGTATTCCTCGTCAGTCGTGGTGTATTCACTGCGTTCGGTCATCGACAGATAGGAAAAAACCGGCGTTAAAATCTCGGTGCCGAGGGAGAGGGCGATCTTTTTTTCCAGTAAATTGGCTGTGATAAGATCGTTGGTCAGGAGCATAAAACCGAGATCGGCCTTGGCCGAGACCATGCTGAAAATAAGCAGTTGGGTCTCGGGCAGCGAACGCGCCTCCTGGACCAGTTCGGAAAGGTCGGTTTTGGCGCGGATCTTATCTTCGGGGGAAAGGAGATCCCATTGGCCATGTTCCACGCGATAAAACAAATGCAGGACATACCTGCCCTCTTTGGGCACAAGCGGTTTTTCGATCATGTGGGCAAGATGGAAGCCAACCGCCACCGGGTCAACCGGATTGTCAGAGAGGACACCGCGCCGGGATCAGGCGTTTTTCCGGGCGCGTTCAGCATTCACGTATTCGTAAATGGAAGCCACATTGCGCAAGGCCGACTGTGCCACCCCGCTGTTGGCGACACCGACGCCATAGTTTTTTTCCATCGAAACGACCAATTCCAGTGCATCGATGGAATCCAAACCCAAGCCTTCAAGACCAAATAACGGCGTTTCATCGCTGATCTCCTCCGGTTCCATTTTCAACATGAGGCTCTTCACCAACAAAGCCCGAATATCATCCTTCGAAATTTCCAATCCCATTATTTTTGTCATAATGAACAAGAATCATGCCATTCGCAAGAGCGAAAAACAGGGTTACCCGCAACCCCCGCTTCCCCGCTTTATTTATCCAAAATCCATTGCAACATCTTCTCCGACAACTTGTTAAGCGCACTCACAGAGGCTTCGAGATCTTCCTCCCGCGTGTCTTCGATTTTATTGTGACTGATCCCGTGCAGGCTTTGCACAAAGAGCATTACCGTCGGCACACCCGCTCGCGCCATCTCCGCCGCGTCGTGTAACGGACCGGAAGGCAGACGCAGTGATCGCCCGCTTACTTCGATGATCGCCGTTTCCCCGGCATCGATCAGTTCCGGGTGAAAAGGCATCGGATCGATTTGCCAGAGACGTTCCCATTTTACCTCCACGTTGGCTTCCCTGGCAAATCGCGCCGCGTCTTTTTGCGCCTCCTCCAGCATGGCAGCCAGTGCTGCCGCATCCAAATGACGTTGATCGAGAGTGATCCGACAGGTCTCCACCACACTGGTGACAATTCCTGGCGCTGTCGTGCAGGAACCGATTGTGCAGACTCCGCCGTGACGTTCGGCGATATCATAGATTGCCGGACTCATCCTTGCCGCCGCCAGAAAAGCATCCCGGCGACGATTCATCGGTGTGCTACCCGAGTGAGCCGCCTGTCCGCAAAATGTGATCGCATGACGTTCCACTCCGAAGGTTCCGAGCACCACGCCCAAGGGCAGATCGAGATCGAGTAAAACCGGGCCTTGCTCGATGTGCAATTCGAGATAAGCCGCCGCGTTTTTAAGTTCCTTCCCCGACTCTTTTATTCTCTCGAAATCAATTCCCACCGTCTGAAGAGCTTCCGGCAGAGAAATTCCCTTGCGATCTCGCAAACCGCGCACTTCCTCCAATTCCAGCGAACCCGAACAGGCCGATGAACCAAAGAGACTCCTGCCAAATCGTGCCCCTTCTTCATCCGCCCAATCCACCACGCGCAAGGTTACCGGCGGTTTTCCTGCATATTTTTCGTGCCAATAACGGAGCACTTCCAAACCGGCCAACATGTTGAGACTTCCATCCAGCCAGCCTCCGTTTGGCACGGAATCCAGATGACCGCCAATTAACAACGCGCGCTCCGATTCGCCGCGCAAGGTGATCCACCAATTCCCGGCGGCATCCCAATGCGATTCGACCGGCAACCCGATCAATTTTCCCTCAACAAAGGTGCGCGCCGCCCGCCAGGTGGGAGTAAAGGCCACGCGCTGCGCTCCCTCCTCGTCGCCGGTGAGAGATCGAAGCTCCTTTAGCTCAGCCACCGTTCGCCTGGGATTCAAGGATGCCGACATGCGATCCATCTTAATCTGCGAATCCTGCGCCAGGCGATCCAAAAAATCGGGATGGGATTTGCGGGAGGAACATCGAACATTTAACATCGAACATCGAAAATATGAATGGGCCATTTTGGCCGTGGGATTGTGATTCGGACGTTCGATGTTGAATGTTCGATGTTCGCGCCAGGAATTCGTGGCAAAGGAATCCAAAAATTCGACGATCCAAGGCGCCCATTGTCCGGGCGGCACTTGCATCCGCGCCGGGAGGACCGTCATTGTCTTTCCCATGCACGGTCTTGAAATCTCACTCGCCCTGCCCGATCTCTGGCAACAGGAAGCAGTGCGCCATCTACGCGATGGACGCGATGTGGTGGTGCATGCTCCGACCGGTGCCGGAAAGACGTTTATTTTTGAAATGCTGAAGCCTTCCCTGCGAGGTCAGGCCGTGTTTACCGTGCCCACCCGCGCTTTGGCCAACGATAAACTCGCCGAATGGCGCACCCTGGGCTGGGATGTCGGGATTGCCACGGGCGATATTTCCGAAAATCTCAACGCCCGGGTAATTGTCGCCACGTTGGAAACTCAGAAACCCGCTTTTCTCCAACATCGCGGTCCGCGCCTGCTCGTGATCGACGAATATCAATTGCTCAACGACCGTACGCGGGGCGTAAATTACGAACTCTGCCTGGCCTTGGCACCACCCGGCACGCAACTTTTGCTCCTGAGCGGCAGCGTGGAAAATCCCGGCTCGGTAGTGGAATGGCTGGGGCGTCTCGGACGCGAGGCGGTGCTGGTGAGCACGCAGGAACGGCCCGTGCCGCTGGAGGAAATCCTGGCGCACGATCTGCGGGCGCACATTCCAGGCACGGTCCAGGGTTACTGGCCTAAAATAGCGGCACGCGCGATTGCGAACGACCTCGCCCCGTTGCTGATTTTTGCCCCACGCCGCAAAACCGCCGAGGATCTGGCCATCGCCATCGCCCGGGCGTTGCCCGCCCCCGATCCGTTGCCTTTATCCCTGGAACAACGGCGTCTCGCCGGGGAACCCCTGGCCACGTTGCTCACCAATCGGGTGGCCTGGCATCACAGCGGACTCTCCTACGCGGTGCGGGCCGGGCTGATCGAGCCGCTGGCCAAACGGGGGCATCTGCGGGTGATCGTATCGACGACGGGATTGGCTGCGGGGATTAATTTTTCGGTGCGCAGCGTGGTGGTGACGGGAACGAGCTATCAAGCGGGGCAGATCACCTGCGAACTGCGGCCCGATGAGTTGTTGCAGATGTTTGGACGCGCCGGGAGACGTGGTTTGGATGAAAAAGGTTACGTGCTGGCGACGCCCGATCTGCCGCGTTTATTCGATGCGCGTCCGCGCAGAATACGCCGCCCGGAGGGCATCGACTGGCCCTCTTTTTTAAGTGTCATGCAAGCAGCTCGGGAACGTGGCGAAGATCCGTGCCGGGAAGCGATTCGGCTTTCGGGTCGATTATTTAGCCGGGAAAATGTGCGGACGGGTTTTGAAATCGGGATCGATGCGGGCGAATTGCCTTGTGGGCTGCGGACGGATGCCGAGCGGGCGCGACTGGTGCGGCGGAATCAGGTTGAAATGCAAAATAGCCGGGGCGAATGGGAGATGCGTCCCGAACCGGTGACTTCGACTTTAGAGCGAGCCTGGTTGCGGGTCGGTGAGCGCTGGGTAACGGCACTTTCCCAGGCGGCGACGGTTGCACCTTTGGGCACGGGAAATCTGTGTCTGCTCCAGCGCGGACGGGAAAAAGTCTATGGCCGGGAGATGACGGTGGCCACGGTGCGCGAGGGGGAATACCGTCCCACGCTGCCGTTGCGCCGATTGTTGCACTCGAAAAAATGGCCGGGGCCGAGGCGGCTTGCGGAGCGGGATTTTTACGAGCGGATCTGGCCGCTGGTGGGGCAACTCGCCAAGGGCGATCCGCTGCCACCGATGCCAAGGGGGAATTTGATTATAGCGCAATTTTCTTTCGCGCGGGAAGCGGTCAAAGGGTTTGTGGACGGATCGGGAAAAGTATTGATCGATCCACCCACCCGCCGCGAACTGCCTCGGGTGTGCCTGGGCTGCGTGCATCGTCCGGCGTGCGAAGCGCTCGATCCGGCGCGCAGCCCGGCGATGGCCTGGCGGGAACTGGGTTTGATCGATTGTGACGGATCACCGACTTTGCGCGGGCAGATTTTTAGCTATTTTTCGCATGGGGAAGGTCTGGCGATTGCGGCAGCGTTGGAGAAACCGGATTATGCCCTGGCGGATTTACTTTTCGACGTGGCCAACATTCGGGCCGGGCACCGTTTTGCGGGCGAAGATTCGCCGTATGGCGGGCGGCTGGGCTTTGTCTGTTCGCAGACGTTTGATCGGGCGGAATTTCCAGGTTACCTGGAGTTTGGGGTGCCGGTGGGATTTGGCGATGGCGCAGGGGAATGCATGAAGCTGCTGAGCCAGGCGGGAACGAATCGGGGGCGTTTGCTTACGGAGTTTTTGCGGACGGGCGACATCGAACGCGCCCAAATGGAGTGGCACAGTTTATTGCGCAGAATTGGGGAAGCTCCCGCGTTGGAGTGGAGCCGATGGACGGAATTTCAGGCGATGGCGCGAAGTTTTCTCACCGATTTACCGGCAAAAAATCGATTGGAATTTCCACCTCTTTTGGGAGAGCATTTGTTACGTTACGGAAGATAATTGGGGGGGTAAGTCGGACGGTAACGAGTGTGCTTCAGCGCATGGCGACGTAGGTCGGAGCCACGGCGTCGCGGGGGATGATGGCCAGACGCGGGCCGGATGTGCGAACGGCGGAGGCGGTGACGGCACCGGGAACTTTGAGGGTTTTTCCGGTGGCGAGAGATTCCTGCATGGCTGCGGTTGAGGCGACAAGTGATTGGGATTCCACGGGTGCAGTGCCGTCGGCAAGAGCGCGCGTGTAGGAAAGTTCGCGCTGAAGATTGACGGATAAGCCGCGCCATTGTTTAGCAACTTCGTTGGCTTCGTTAATGCGCTGGACGGCAAGTTCGAATTTATTCCGAAATTCCACTGCCGAAGCGAAGTTGGTTACGCTTTGTTCCTGCGCCTTGACCAGTGCCCGCTTGAGCTGGGCAATTTCGTCGCGCATTTCCTGGATGGTTTTCTCGGTTTCACCAGCGTGAAGGGTAAACGCCAGAAACAGGAGCGTGACGGCAGTGAGTATTGCTTTCATAAACAAACTTAGAGCACTGACTGTGCCAGCCTTTTGCTCAAAATTGAGAACGTGCGTTTAAAACGGTCGAAGGATACGTAAAGCCTTCGACTGCAACAAGTTAACGAGTGGGTAACTCTTTGAACCCAGGGTCATTTCAGAAACGACCAACGGCGGGATGCCGCAAAGATGGATATGTTTTTCGCAAAAACGCAAAAAGTCATCAGCAATACGAAAAACAAGTTTCCCGAATCGACTGATGACTTTTCAGCAGTTTTTAGAACTGCGATTTTGACGGATTACCGACTCAAGCCGCTTCGGCAGGTTCGGGAGTCGTGACCGGTAAGACGGGAACGACGGGCACAATCGGGATCACCTTGGCCAGTTCCTCAGGGACGCCTTTGTATTTTTTAAGAGTTTTTTTGACAGCACCGCGGTTGACGAGGTTTTGAAGTTTTTCGTAAGCTCGCAGGCGAAGCATCTCTTCACCTCCGCTGGCGGCGTTGCGGGCACGAAGGTTTTCGTGAACCACATCAAAAAGTTCCTTGAATTCAAAAGTGTTTTTTGAAGTGAGAACATTGACGAGTTCCTCGGTGACCAAGTCAGGGAGACGACGGGAAAAAGCGCTTTTCTTTTGCATAATTGTGAACTGAGACCATACCACAGAACGAGATGTTCACATTTGGTTTTTTTATTTTATTTTGAGAACTACCGAACAATGACCCAGCGGGCTTAATTTTCGATGTCTTGGGGTTGACATTCCGGCGGTTAAATCATCTCTGTAGGGACATGACGATTGATCGGATATTACAAGTGGCGGAAGGGTATGGCGACCTTGGGATGTTTGAGGAAGCGTTGGCCGAGCTCGAATCGGTGCCTGCGGCCCAACACGGGGAAATGCGAATTTTGCAGGCACGGATGTTTCTCCTGTTGCAATTCAAACAATTTCGCGGTGCCCTGGAGGTGAGTCGTCAGTTATGCACGGATCATCCTGGGCAGCCGGTGGGGTTCATACACGCGGCATTCTGCCTGCACGAACTCGGGCAGACGGCGGAGGCACGGGATATATTGATTTCGGGACCGCAAGCGTTGCTGGAAGAGGCGACTTATTATTATAATCTGGCTTGTTACAATGCCGTGTTGGGCGAAACGCAACAGGCGCTGGCCTATTTGCGGACGAGTTTTAAAATGAATAAAAAATTTCGCGAAATCGCCGAGCACGACCCCGATTTGAGCGCGATCTTGCTGGAAGTGTGAGGTAATCGAGGATGGGTTGGCATCTGGATTTAAAGAAAATCTGCGGACTGTTTGAGGAAAATTTCACCCTTTACGGCGATCTCGGAGCTTCTCTTTCAATCTGGCAGGATCAAAAAGAAGTCGTTCGCCTCGGGCAGGGCTTCGAGGATCGTCAGCAAACCCGGGCCTGGTCCGCAGAAACGCGGGTGCTCGTGTGGTCAGCCACCAAATCACTTTCCGTGGGCACAGTGCTGGCCTGCCTGGAAGCGGAAGGAATCACTCTGGACCGCCGCGTAGCCGACATCTGGCCGGAGTTTGCCGAGGCAGGGAAAAAAGAAGTCACCCTGGCGCAATTATTGTCGCATCAGGCCGGTCTGGCAGGAGTGTCGGGCAAGGCGGTGTCGGTCTTCGATCATGCCGCAGTGGTGGAGGCTTTGGCCCGGCAGAAACCGCTCTGGCCGCCCGGCACCCGGCATGGCTATCATCCCCGCACGTTTGGGTTTTTACTGGATGAACTGGTGCGCCGTCTTACCCGACGCACCCTGGGCGAAATGTGGCGCCTTCTTTTTGCGGAGCCATTGCAACTCGATCTCTGGATCGGCCTGCCTGCGGAATTGGTGGAAACCGTGGCACCAGTTTATCCCGCCCGCAATGTCGGCGGCCTGCCCGACAACGCTTTCTGGAAGGCCATGGCCGATCCAAACTCATTGACGCGGCTGGCTTTTACCACTCCCGAGGGCCTGGGCAGTGTGGCTTCCATGAATACGCCTCCCGCCCGGCTGGCTTCCCTGCCTGCACTCAACGGCATCGGCACGGCGTCGGCTTTGGGCAAATGGTATGCCCTGCTTGCCACGGGCGGAGAATGGGAGGGAGAACGCTATTTTCAACCCGAGACTCTGGCGTTGATGAGCCGGTCGCTGGCCAGTGGATTCGATTCCGTCACGCAGGAAGTGTCCGCTTTTTCCGCCGGAATGATGTTGGATCCTCTGGATGAAAACGGGAATAAAATCCGGTCCCTTTATGGTCCATCGCTGCGCGCATTCGGTCACCCAGGGGCGGGCGGCAGCCACGCTTTTGCCGATCCGGAAAATCGGATCGCCTTCGCTTACGTGATGAATCAGATGGAAATGGGGATCTTTCCCAATGCCAAATCGTTGCGTATCGTCGAAGCGATTTATTCCTAAAAAACCAACCCGATCCCAGACTGATAGTTGTGAAGTGACTCAAAACCTCCTTTTCCCGTGCCGCCCCTGCGGAAAAGGGTTGCTCCCCTGCCCGCTTCGACCTGAAATGATCGGCCTATGCGTGCGCTCTTTCTGGTTCTGATCGTTCTGGCGTCCTCCCTGCCCAGCTTCGCGGCGGAACCCGGGCCGCGCACCGTCAATCTCGCGGTGCTGGGGCGCTGGTTGCAACGCGGGGAAAGTCTGCAAACCATCCAGGCCGATTTCGTGCAGACACGCGCGCTGAAAACCCTGCGCGAACCGCTGGCCAATCCCGGACGCTTCTGGTTTCGGGCACCGGATCATCTGCGCTGGGAGCTGGGCAATCCTGCACGCACGATTTTTTTGCGGCGCGCTAACGAGATTTTATTGATCGAACCGCTTGCGAAAAAAGCGACCCGGCTCGACCCGGCGACGCTCGCCAGCCACTCCGCTGCCCGTGGCATGGGCCTGATGCGTTTCCCGATGGCGACGAGTCTCGACGATTTCAAACAACAATTCGATGTGCTGGACCTTTTGGAAAAAGAGGATTGGTGCGAACTTTCGCTCCTTCCCAAGGAAATCCAGGCGCGGAAATTTCTCAAATCGATCCAGATCCGTTTTTCCACCACGACCGGGGCACTCCATCACTTTGAAATGATCACCCGCGAAGGTTCCATACTTCGCAACGCATTCAGCAACGTGCGTCTCAATCAACCGCTGGCCGACGCCGTGTTTGCCTACGATTTAGCTGGCTACGAGGTGGTCGATGCAAAAAAATAGGCTTTTTCGCATCGGCTTTATCCTGGCCCTCGTTCTCTTTGTCGGCGCGGGGTTGTCGCGGATCAATTTCAATATCGAGATTCTCAAGCTCCTCCCCACTCATCTCGGGCAAGTGGAAGGGTTGTCGCTGTTTTTAAAACATTTTTCACTGCCGAACGAACTCATCATCACCGTCAATGCCGACAATCCCGAGCTGGCGGAAGAAGGCGCGACGAAGGTGGCGGCAGTTCTGCGGGCCAGGACCGATCTCGTAAAGCGCGCCCTGTCGGAACCGCCCTGGGAAAAAAAACCGGAGCAACTGGCGGAGTTGGTGGCTTTTCTGGTCATGAATCAATCTCCCGAAAATGTGACCGGATTAATAGAGAGACTTTCCGCCGCCAAAGCACCGGCAACAGTCCAAAAAACCTTGCAACGTCTCAACGATTCGTTTTCTCCACAGGAAGTCGCCCTGCTCAGTTACGATCCTTATGGCCTGGCCTCTGGTGCGATGGATTTGGGAGGACTTTCGGGGGCGGAAAAATCGGAATTTTCCTCTGCCGACGGGATGTTCCGCGTCGTCTATGTCGAAACGACAGTTCCTTTTGCCAACTACAAAAAAACCATCGCCTGGATGCGAGAGATTCGCTCCCTGGCCCGAGGCGCGGCACCTCCCGGGGTCACCCTCGGATTTACGGGAGAACCAGCTTTTGTCGCGGATATTTCCAGCACCACGGAATGGGATATGGCTTCCTCCGGATTCATCACTTTACTAATCATTGCCGCGATTTTCTGGGGATTTCATCGCCGGGCACGACCGCTCTTCGATCTCCAGCTTATGCTACTGTTAATCTTCACCATTTCCCTGGCTGCCGCCGGACTTTTCCTAAACGAACTCACCGTCATCGGAGTGGGTTTTGCCTCGATCATGATCGGGCTAAGCGTGGATTACGGATTTCTCATCCATCAACGTTCGCTCACTCACACGGGCACTTTGCGCGAGCTGCAATGGCACTGTCTGCGCGATATTCGCTGGACCTCGGGAACGACCGCCGCAGCTTTTTTCTCCTTAAACTTCAGCAGTCTGCCTGGCTTGTCACAATTAGGAAATCTGGTCGGCATCGGCGTGCTCGTCGGTGGAGCGGTGATGTTGCTCGTCTTTGCGCCAATGGCTTTGCGCTGGAAAAAACACACCGCGGAAGCGACCCCGGCGGAGCGTTGGCTGGCCTCCGAATCCGTTCGTCGCCGGGGAGCATGGGCAACCTCGGCGCTGGTTTTATTTTTGGGAGGAACACTCCTTGTCAAAGGATTGCCAGGGGTCGATGGCTCGGCGCGTTCCCTGCGTCCGAGGGAAAGCGAAGCCTATGCTGCCCTCGATCAAATGTTAAAGCATCTGGCGGATGACAGCCAGTTGCTCAGTCTCGTCATTAGCGGAAAAAACGAGGAGGAAGTCGCCCAACGCTTGCAAGTGGCCGATGAAAAATTGCGGGTGGAACAGAAAAAAGGACACTTGTTAACCCTGCAAACGCCGGTCGCCTTGTGGCCGCAAGAGCAAAATCAAACCCTTAATCTGGCCCGGCTCGCCTCACTCGCAGGCGAGAGCGAGCGACTGAAAAAAACCGTGCTGGACGCAGGGTTTACCGCGGAATCCTATCTTCTCACGCAGGCCGTGTTTCATCAGTTGCAAATCTGGAGTCTAATGAAAACTCCCATCTGGCCGGGGAACGAGGCGAGTCGATGGATTTATCGCCGTGTGTCGGCCAAAAGCGACGCTGGCTGGGTGGCCATGGGCATGGTAACACCGGTCGCCGGAGAGGAAACCGCACTGGGAAAGGCGGTGCAAAGCGAAGGTGTCTGGCTGGTAAGCTGGAATCAACTCGGGGCGGAACTTAAACGGGTGATTCCCGGTGAATTTGGACGCTTGATCGTGAGCTTGCTGGTCGTCGTGCTCCTATTGTTAGGCATCGCCTTTGGCGGAGTGCGCGATCTTCTGGTCTTGGTCTTTACTCATGCCGTGGTTTTTGTCTCCTGGCTCGGAGCCATGAGCCTCCTTGGCCTGCAATGGAATTTTTTCAACCTGGCTGCAATATTACTATTGTTAGGAACCGGGATCGATTATGCGATTTTGTTATTGCTGGCCTTAAAACGCAACGGTGGCGATGTGCAGAAGGCACATCAATCGCTGGCTGCGGTGATTTTTCTTTGCGCAGGATCGGCTGCCGCCGGTTTTGGAACCATCGGCTGGGCAAATAACCAGGGCCTGGCCAGCCTGGGCATTACCTGCGCCCTCGGGTTGATCCTGGATGCGTTGATCACCTTGTTTTTACTCCCGCATTTCTGGCGTTGGAGCCGTGGACGGTGGTGATAAAAAAATCTGGTGAACTGTCGGACCCGAACGCAATCTCACGTTCCCTCTGCGCGATTGAGTGCGCTAAGGATTGCCAGGATGCTGGCTAATTCGATGTTCGTATTCACTCCCGCACCCCATTTGTTAACACCGTTGGCCAAAGCGATCTGGATGTAAGCGATGGCGCTGCTATCGGTGCCACTGGCAAGGGCGTGTTCCTTGTAATAGGAAACGGAAAAATCCGGCGCCCCCGCACGTTGCAAGGCATCGACAAATGCGGCGATGGGACCATTCCCCTCACCTAACAAAGCGAGCGGACTTTCATCGCGAAAGACCGAGGATCGACATTGAAAAATCCCGCTCGTGCCATCGGTCTGAAAATGTTGCAGCCTCCACGGCGCATTGCGTTCGATGTATTCGGCCCAAAACATGTCGCGCAACTCCCCCGCAGTGACTTCGCGCCCCAGACGATCCACCAGATCGTTGGCGATGGGACCAAACTCCCGCTGCATATCCTTGGGCAATTCAATGCCGTATTCGTTTTCCAACAAATAGGCGACGCCGCCTTTGCCGCTCTGGCTGTTTACGCGGATAACTTCACGATATTCGCGCCCGATATCGGCGGGATCGATTGTGAGATAAGGCACGTCCCAGTGGCCGGTGGTGGCAGCGCTAGATTTTTCCGCCCATTCGGCGAGACCTTTTTTAATCGCGTCCTGATGCGATCCGCTGAACGCGGTAAAAACCAGTTCGCCCGCATAGGGATGGCGGGGAGGAACGGTCATGCCAGTGGTGCGTTCATAGACGGCAATAATTTCCGAGAGATTGGAAAAATCGAGACCGGGATGGATGCCGTGCATGTAAAAATTCAAGGCCACACTCACGATGTCAAGATTACCGGTGCGCTCGCCATTGCCAAACAAAGTGCCTTCCACCCGGTCCGCTCCTGCCAGCAAACCTAACTCGGTCGCTGCGACACCTGTGCCCCGGTCATTGTGGGTGTGGAGACTCAACGTCACCGAATCGCGACGATGAATGTGGCGACTCATCCATTCGATCTGATCCGCATGGACGTTTGGCAACATGGCCTCGACCGTGTTTGGCAGGTTGAGGATCATTTTTTTCTCCGGCGTGGGTTGCCAGAGATCGATCACCGCGTTGGAGATTTCCAAGGCAAAATCGGGCTCGGTAAGCGAAAACGATTCGGGCGAATATTGCAGGCGGACGTTGGTTCCGCCATTGGCTGTGAGGCGCGGCAAACGATCCAAAATCCATTGCGCACCCTGGAGGGCGATGGCTTTGATTTCCACTTTGGATTTGCCAAAAACGACGCGCCGCTGAGCTGGAGAAGTGCTGTTGTAAAGGTGAATGATGACATTTTTGGCGCCAATAAGCGATTCCACAGTGCGTTCGATCAGATCTTCGCGGGCCTGGACGAGGCATTGGATGGCGACGTCGTCGGGAATGCGATTGCCTTCGATGAGGCTGCGATTGAAAGCAAATTCAGTATTGGAGGCACTGGGAAAACCGATCTCGATTTCCTTGAAACCGATGCGAACGAGGGCGTCGAAAAGTTCGAGTTTTTGCGACACATTCATCGGCACGGCCAGCGCTTGATTCCCATCGCGAAGATCGACACTGCACCAGATGGGAGGCTGCGTGAGAGTGCGATCTGGCCATTGCCGGTCGGGCAAATGCACTGGCGGATAAGGACGATATTTTTGAGACGGAATCGGAAACATAAAGAAACCAACTTACGCCATGAAGGATGGTTTGGCGAGACTTCGAGTGAATGCAGGCGAATGGCATGAAGATAAGGCGGATTGAGGATGGCGAGGCTCTGTTTTGGGGAGCGCAAGCGATTGCCTCGGTGGGGAAAATTGGCGAGGCGATCTATCGGTTCGCGTGCCGATTGGGGCGACTCGCCCCAATCGCCCCCCCATCGGCGATAGCCGCACTTAATTTTTAGGGAGGTGTCGCACTTGGAGAAGTATGGCTATTGCCAATTGAGGGACGCGTTTTCGGCGAGTCGCCAACAACGGCACTCAAGTCGCGTGCGTTCACCCCGTCATCCTAAATCCAGCTTATCTTCATCCCATTCTAGACTGCTCCGATAAAGGGCCAATTATTTTACATTTTTAACTTTATACCTGTCACCAAGGCAAATTACAAGACTGCCCCGATAAAAAGCCAATTATTTTACATTTTTAACTTTATACCTGCCACCAAGGCAAGTTGCAAACTCGTCCAAGATCGCCTCCCGCCGGACGCGATCAGTGCGAACCCGGCCCAGGCGGTCGGTTTTTACAAGATGGCAGGGAGCTTCGGTCAGGGGTGTAGGTGTCATAGGCGGATAACCTACGACGCCTCTGGCACCAACATCCAGAGGCACTCGGCGTGACGCTTACCTTTATTCGCCTATTTGCGGGGTTTTTTCCGAAAAAATGAGTCTGAGAGCCCCCTGGAAAAGCGACTCCAAGAACGGCCTCCTAGCGCGAAGAGACACAGGCTAAAGCCCTCAAAAACAGCTAGTTTTGGACACCGATGTTGTGTGAAAATACGACCAGAAAAAAGTCAGTAACACTTACCACACCGAAAAAACGGCGTCGAAAAACATCCCAAACCCCCGCTAAGTTAGCGCCATTCTCGCCTGACCCCTAACGTCTTTTCCTTCCGGAAAGGCACGGCCCCTTCGTCAGATATTTGACTGCCCCCATACTTCACGGACTCCGCTTTCTTGCCCGCAAAAAGTGCATGCTATAAGCCGCGAACACAGGTCCAATTATTATGAACGCGATAAATGCTAAATTCATTTCAACTCCTCGTCCTTTCCAATTTTCGAACAGCCACACCCAAGCTTCAATCCAGAGCATTAAAATACATGCCGCTATTATCGCAACAATTCCTGTGATGAGTGGGGCAAGCGGGGTTGCCCCCTCCATGCCAAACGCGTATTCAGCCACCACAAGCCCAACAGCGATTAGCAGCAGAATCAGAAAAGCGATCAAACTCACTAAGCATGCCCAATCGTAAACATTTCTTCCGCGTCTCATTCCCAAAGTCCTTGCCAAATCGTTCCAAAATTGATTGATCCACCAATATCAACTAAACCGAGTTTTGCCGAAGCTCCGACTTTTAACCAATCACCCGACTTACTGCCAACTCCACCATATTTGTATCCTGCTACTCCTCCTGATTTCTCAGTGAAAGTAGGACAGCTATCAGGGTCTGAATCCATCTGAGTTTTTAGATTGTAAGCCGCACCAAGCCCCAACTGATGTTCGCCAGCACTAATTTTTAACAAATCAGCTTCTGCCGTGGTATAGTTGCCGACCTGTCCCCCAAAATTGCCCCATGAGCCTAATGTATATCGGGCGCCTGTGCTAACCATGAGCTTACTAAGCTGCACTTTGGCCTGAAGTCCAAGTCCTACTCCGATTTTTCCTTCAAAAGCCGAACCGATGGTGCCCCAGTTGATCAACCCAAGCGGATCCCAGTCATTAACTGGATTATTGCCCACATACCCATAAAGGTTGATTCCTCCTGCTTCCCCAATCGGATCTCGGCTTAGCCAGCGACCCAAAGCTGAGTTGTAAGCTCTATAATGCGTCAGAGTGAGTCCACTGACTGCATGCTCATAATGCCCGGTGTAGCCGAAATCGGTATTCACACTGCCACTGAGGGAAATCGCACTCCGGACTCCCCAGA
>JBBRFA010000041.1:0-25818 GCA_038225185.1 Chthoniobacterales bacterium | reverse complement strand
AAATGGCTCATCCTCGCATCCATCCCCGGCGTCCTCTCGATTCGACCGCTCTCCTTCCCCTCTGCTCGGCCCCTCGCATCCAACGCCTCCACCATCTCCCGACGCCCCTTCGCCGAATCCTCATACCCAAGAATGCCAAACCCCTCCGCCGCCGCCAACCACTTCGGCCTCCGGCTCGGCCACAACGCGAAGCCCCCCGCCAAACTGCTCCAAGCATAGTCCAAAACGCGTCCCTTCCTCTGGCGGTAGCCAAAAAACTCCGAGTGCAACATTATCTTAAAAATAAGTGCGGCTCTCGCCGATGATGGGGGCGATTGGGGCGAGTCGCCCCAATCGTCACGCGAACCGATAGATCGCCTCGCCAATTTTCCCCCACCGAGGCAATCGCGTGCGCTCCCCGGAACAGAGCTTTGCCATCCTAAATCTGGTCTAAGGGACAGGTCGATTATTTACGTCACGAAAATCTGTAAAATCTGTGTAAATCTGTGGACAAAAAATCTAATTTAGTCTAAGGGACAGGTCTTTTATGGGGTTGATCTTCATACGCGATTCCTGCCTTCGTGAGAAACTCCTCCAACTCCTCGCGAAACGATTTCCCGCGATGATGCTCCTCCTGTTTCGCGATGTAATCATGCACCGCAGCGCGTCCCGATGGGCTTACCGTCAACGCGCAATATCCATTTTGCCACGCGAAACCCTCCAATCGATAAGTTTCCTTTACATGGGCCGAGGATGCCTTCTTGAGCTCTCTCATAAAATCCGCCAGGCAATGCGTTGCCTTGAGCGAGACTAGCAAATGCACATGATCTCCCGTGCCGCCTATTCCGTGTGTCTCACCGCCCAGCCCGGTAACTACACCGCCAAGGTATTCATGCACCCGAGGACGGATCGAGGGGTTGAACCAAGGTTCCCGATCCTTCGTGGCAAAGATAATGTGATAATGCAGACTTAGATAGGTGGACATCGCGAACAATTGGCTGGCACCCCGTTGGGGTGCGGTTGTTATAGGAGAATATATCCGTGGATGTCGTCGGATTGCCTCGGCGGAGAGAAGGGGCGAGGCGATCTGCGGTTCAATCCCCGGCTGCTGTAGCTTTCATGGCGTTGCCATAAGGGGAAGGTTTACGAAAGTGGGCTGCTGTAGTTTTAGTGGAGTTAACATGAGGGGATGAGCCGCAGAGTCTTGCGATGCTGAAAGCATCCCAGCTACAGCAGCTTGGGGTTGAGTCCGACGACACCCCAAGATTAAACACCGACAAAGGAGCCCCGGTCCCGAAGGGATCGGAGCCATCGACCAACCAGCGACCTGGCTGGCACCCCGTTAATTTAACGTTCGGGCGAGGGTTCTCAATTTCGGGGTCCGACCGTGAAAATGTTTACGCGACGCTGTGCAGGCGCGCGGCTGATTTTTCGCCGACAAACCGGCGCAGATGCGTGAGCGGCGCTTTGGTTAGGTCAACTCGTAGCAAACAGTAAAGCGCGTTTCCAAATTCGCGCTCGACATGAAAATCGATAAAGCGGCCGTTCATCGAAAGATAATGTCGGATGAGCGGCGGGATGCCGCGCGGTGTCCCATCGGATGCGCGAATACAATCGCGGAGGCTTTCGATGCCGTTGCCGCTGTGCGCGTCGGCGATGAGTTTGTGCGCAATGCCAGGGGCGCTAAATGCCGTGCGTGGACGGATGAAATCACACAGCGCGGGGTCTTCCAAATGGTGACGTCTGAGATGTTCGACGATGACTGCGCGCGATGCGTCGCTGACGGTGGCAGGTATGGTGACGGAGCCAAAAAAGCTGCGGATTTCCGGTCGCGCTGCCACCGTCATTCCGAGTCCGCGCCAGAGGATCGCGAGGACGAGCGGTTCGCGCTGGTAATCGGGATGAATGAATGAACGCGTAAGCTCGATGGCGGGGCCGATGCGCTGAAAAAATTCCCGGGCAATGTGGAACACGTGGTTGAGGTAGAGCGCGTCTGGTCCGTGATCGCGGAGGACATCCTCGGTGAAGCCGAGTCGATAGGCGCCGACGATTCGCTTTTGTTCACGATCCCAGAGCACGAGTTGATGGTAACAATCGTCCTCGGGCGTGGCATCGACCGCCGCTCCACCGCCCTGTCCAGATGCGCGGAATGTGAACTCGCGGAGGCGCGATAACTCGTGGAAAAGATGCGGTCCCTCGTGTTTTTGAAACAGCAGCGCGGTGAACTGGCCCTGCTCGAAAAGAAACGTCGCACCGGACGCCAGTCGCGCCGCATCTTCGCAAAGCGCAGCGATGTCGCCGGGAGGCGCGATCTCCGGCGGCTCAGGTTTTGGGGAGGACTCGGGCAGGGGTTGAATTTCTGATATGAGATGGCAGCGTGCGCGGAGTTTTGCGCCTGCATTTTCTGCGCGAACAAGCCCGGTGACGACGGTCGGATCCATTACCGGACCGATGCGAAAATTCACTGCCGGTTTGTTCGCTCGAATCATTTCTCCCGGTAGAAAAAGCGCGCGAAATCTCGGCCATTTCATCGGCACTTTTAGGAAAAAACTGCCATTGCTTCCCGGCACGTGAACGAGGACGATTGCCGCGCCCGTGGCGGCGGCCAAGCGCGCTGGATGGTCGCTCCACGGTTCATCGAGAACGCACCGATGCGTGGCGCTCCAACCGGAAACACGACCCGCCGGGAATGCGCCGAGCAGTCCGCCGCCCCTAAGGAATCGCAGCGCGTCGCGGATGCCAGGGTGGTTTTCCGATTTTGAGCGCACGAATGGATCCACGGGAATCAAGCGCGATGCGAGTTCATTGATCGGAGCAAGCACACGGTTGGCCAACATCCGCCATTTGCCGGGACGAATCCGCTCCAGGAGCAGCATGAAGGCAAGCGCTTCGGTGCCACCGAAGGGATGATTTGCCATGATGACGAGTGGACCTTGCCACGCGCGGAGAGGAGCGAGAGCAGCGTCGGACGGCCATTCGACTTTTGCGTCGAGAAGTCGCAAAGCTTCTTCGCAAAATCGCTCCGGCGTCATATCGGGGCTTTGAAGTTGCGCGTAGATTCTATTTAGGATGTGGAAGCCACATGCCCGCTCCACCAGCGGGCTCACGAGCTGGTAAACGTTGCGCAGTGGACCGGGCGGAAGGAGTTCGGCGCTGTTTACAAATGGACGCGGCTTGGTCATCCAGCGGTGAGCGGCAATTGCAAGGATTGCGTCACCGCCGAAAATCCGGCCCCCCCGCGAGCGCGATGTCGATGCGTCATTTCAACTTCACATCCGGCGAGGCGGACGGTGTTCAGGCTCACAGTGCGTGCGTCGTCGCGAGTCATGCAGATGGACCAACCGCCGCCGCGGGCGTGAAGGCTCTGATGAAATTTCCCGAGATCTTCAAGCCGGGGTTCAACGTGATCGTTGCGGAATTTGCGAAAGGCCGCGCTTCGTAGTGAAATCACGGCGGCGGTGCTCCACGATGAACTGGTGAGCATGCCGACTTTTTTATCCATTCGTCGATGTGACAAAACGTTGCCGTCCCAGGTGAAAAGCATCCCTTTTCCGTCGCGTGCAAGCGAGAGCAGGCGGAAGGAATTCATCGGTCTTGGGACGATTTTTTTTAACGCGGCCAGCGTGGGCAATTGTTCCGCGCCCGCGAGCTCAGGAATAAGGGTTCCCCGACTTCCTCCCCCGGAAATGCGCATGTTTTTTTCGCGATACAGATTTAGCAAAGCGAGTATTCCGCCATCGGGCCGGACTGCGAGCCATGTCCCACCAGCGGTTGGATCGACGGGTGCGAGAAAGCCGGCGGGCCAGATGCGCGGCGGCAGGCCGTCAGCGCGGGTGTGTTGCTCGTCACGATTGAAGCAGAGTGCGAATTCGCCGTCCGAAGTAAACGACCAACTTACCGTGCACATGGCGCGGATGAAATACGAGCCCGATGCCGAAGCGTCGAAGGCGCAAAGCCAAATTCCTCTGGCGTCTCCATTCCGCGCACTCGCAACAGGATGGCGATGAGTGCGTAATGATGCAGCGTGTGGCTAAGTAAAAATCGTAATTCCCGCCCCACGCTCGATCTCGACCACTCGGGCTCGGAGCCGCCGTGATTTTCGACCACGAGCAGCAGCCGCTCGTGCTCGTCATGGGCAGTTGCCTCCTCCAGCATCACCGCTGTAGCACGTAATGCGGCACAAGCCGCCGCCGGATCTCTCTCCAGCAGCAACTCGCGGGCGCGTGCATCGTAGTCGAGCAGTCCCGTTTTCATGCCCACCAAAAAACAACGGTAAAACTCGATGGTATGTCTCACATGGCCGCCGATGCTGCCGCCAAGGCTGCGGGCATCCACGGTGGTGAAAACTTCGGGAGAAATTTCCCCGAGCACTTCGAGTCCCTGCAACACGAGGATGCGGTTATCAGAAAACAGGCACGGTTTTTCGTGGATTACTTCGCTCATAACGTGGGGAGATTTAGCAATTCGAAGACCTCACGGACGTTCCAGCAGTGTAAGCAAAACCCCGTATGATCGGGAAACGCTGTGTAATCTACAGCGGCGCGCACGGTAAAAATGATGCCGCCATCGCGGGCAAAAAGTGGGTTAAACATGCTTTTGAGCTGCGATGATGAAATATTTTTTAAAAATTACGAGCGCGAAAATTACCTTTATCGTTAATTTAGAAACTGGCCTCGGTGCGGGCATGAATTTGGACCATGGAAAAACATTTATCGTAGGCTGGAATCGTTAAAACGAGAATAATGGATTCGATGTGGAGACCTTCGGCCAGTTGCCATTGGCTTTGACGACGAATCCGGGCACGTCTTTGTTAAACTTCGTTTTCACGCCCTGATCGTAGTTGAGATACAGCTTCCCATCGGTGACCTGCCAGGTATCGATCTGCACCTTTACCTTGCTGCCCTTGGCAACGCCGTAAGCGCAGAAACCGCCGTAGGCAGGCAGGTATTTTTTTGGCTCGGCTTTGAAAGCTTCGAGGTTTGCGGCATTAGCGAAATAATACGTCGCCTCTTCGGCAGTGGTTTTGATCGAGGGCACCCCCTTGACCGGCTTTTGATCGGTGAAAAACGCCACCGGATCGTGCCCTTCGAGGGCGACGCCTTGGGCATCGACATTTACACTCTGTGCCGAAAGCGTCGAGACGACACACATGAGGAGGAGGAATAAAAGAAATTTCGGGATCATAAGTTTTTGGTAATTGAGTTTGGTATGTCGGACACGTGTAAGAATCCGTAGAAAAAGTTTTATTCCCACAAAAATATCCTCACCCTAGCCATTCTGCATTTTAAGATTCCACCCGGAAACGCCTTGGACTAAACCCATTAAGATGGCAACCCCTGCTCAGAATGGCGGAGCCATCGCAGCCAGCCCTTTAAATAATCTGCGGAAATCTGCGAAATCTGCGGATAAACCCTTTTCCAAAATCCAAACGGAAAAGAAAATACCGAGTTCGATGGTCACCCACCCCAAGATATGAGCCGACCGTTTTTATAACATTTGAGAATGGGGTTGGACTCATTTTTCAATCGCAGACAAGAGCCATCGGCAAACGTAACTTGTGATATGAAAACGCTCTTGCAGACGCAGTTCCAACTCGGCACCCTCTGGGGGCCGTTCATTGCCGATGCCATCTCCATGCCGGTGCATTGGTATTATGATCGGACAGCTTTGCGGCGCGATTACGGGACGATCAGCGGCTATCTAGCTCCGAAAAATCCGCATCCCGACAGCATTCTTTGGCGTTCCACCTATCAATCTCCCGGTCCACGCGGCGAGATTCTTCACGAACAAGCCCAATACTGGGGGCAACGTGGCATTCACTATCATCAATTCCTTGCCGCTGGCGAAAACACTCTTAACTATCAACTCGGGCGCCTGCTGTTAACTTCTCTGGCCGAACGGGGCAAATACGATGCCGACGACTGGCTGGAACGTTACCTCGATTATTTGCTCACTCCCGGACGCCATCGCGATACTTACATCGAGGAGGTGCATCGTAATTTTTTCGGCAAACTCGCCAGGGGAATCGCTCCCAAAAAATGTGGCGGACCCGACATCCACATTGGCGGTCTGGCTCATGTGCCGATCCTGGCGGCTTTTTATGCGGATTCGACGGCGGACGCGTTGGCGGCGGTGCGTGAGCATCTTTTCCTAACCCACCGTTCGCCCGAGGTGGAACGCGCCGCCCTGGCTCTCGTAAAAATGTTGCACGCCGTGCAGGCAGGCGGGTCTTTGCCCGACGCCATTTTTACGCACGGGAGCGATTGGTTTTCTGCAAAAAAAGCCGCCCTTTGGTCTCGGGAAGCTGATGAAGTGGTCATCGGCAAACGCGTCAGCCCGGCCTGTTATATCGAGGACGCTTTTCCAGCTTCGCTTTATCTTGCCTGGAAATATGCCGGGGATTTTTCCGCCGGCATCTGCGCCAACGCCCAGGTTGGCGGCGACAATTGCCATCGGGGAGCAGTGGTCGGAGCCTTGTTAGGAGCTGGCAACACGCTGCCCGCAGCGCTCCTCGATAACCTTTTCGAGCACGAACGTCTGCAATCCACGATCAGCACCATTCTGGACCGGTCGATTACCTAGAAACGTCCCGCTTTTTCCAGCAGTTCGCTGGATGTTAGTAATCCACGCCCATTTCCTGGAGGGCTTCGATGGGTTTTTCTTTTTTCCCGAGGGCGCGGCGTAATTTGGACAGGGCGATGTTTTGCAACTGACGAATGCGTTCGCGGGTGACCCCGAATTTTTTACCCACTTCTTCGAGGGTTTTCGGTTTGCCGCCGTCGAGACCGAAACGGGAGAAAATGATTTTCCTTTCGCGTTCGTCGAGCACATCGAGCAGGTCGCCCACTTCGTCGCGCAGGTTTTTATCGCGTAAAAGCTCGAAAGGCGTCTGGGCATCTTCGTCGCCGACAATTTCGCCGAATTCGGTGGAATCGTCGTCGCTGATGGGGGCATCGAGCGAGGCGGGACGGATGGAGACAGTTTTAAGCTGCGAAACTTTGCCGCTGGCGATGCCGATTTCCTCGGCGAGTTCATCGTCGGTCGGTTCGCGCCCGAGTTCCTCGCTCATTTGCAGGGAAACGCGGCGCATTTTGGAGATTTTATCGACCAAATGAACGGGCAAGCGAATGGTTTTGCTCTGGTTGGCAAGTGCGCGTTTGATGGATTGTTTAATCCACCAAGCGGCGTAGGTGCTAAGTTTTCCGCCTTTGGCGGGGTCGAAACGTTCCACCGCTTTCATGAGTCCGATGTTGCCTTCGGAAATAAGATCGAGGAGGGGCAGGCCGAGATTGGCGTAATCGTGGGCGATTTTGACCACGAGACGCAGGTTGGAGCGAATCATCAAAGAGCGCGCTTCTTTGTCGCCTTTTTTGATTTTTGCAGCCAATTCGATTTCCTGGTCGGGAGTCAAAAGGGCGATTTGCCCGATTTCGCGCAGGTAAATCTTAATTCCGGAATCTGTATCTTCAGCAGCCATAATATTTTAATCGCAGATGGTTCGTGGGAGGGACGTAATGAAACTCATCAATAAGAATACGTTTCAAAAGTGTTTTTCGTTGGAACTGTTTTGCGACCTCCTCAAATAGTTAATGACGTTAAGTATCAAAAAGTTTCGACGTTGAACAGCTTTATTTGTTCAAAAAATTTGCGTAAATCAAAAAAACGTGCGTTTTTAACGGCTGTTTTAATTTCCAGCGGAGGTTTTAAGCAAACAAATCCAACTGGTTAGTGGCTGGTGCGCTGAGGACAGCGGGAAGCGGAGCAGGGGTGATTTTTTCGACAACGATGATTTCTGGCTCGGGAGATTGCGGGATGACCAGGGCGATCATTTTTTCTGGAACAGGAACTGGCAGCGGGACGATGGGGGCGGGATTATATTCTTCGGAAGGAATTTCCTGGAGAATTGTGGCGGGAATCGGAGGTGTGGACAGTCGCGCGGGGAGGGGAGGAGTGGAAACTGTGCCGGGATGTTCGAGGCTGGAAAGAACGAGGCGGGCGATGGCCTGCTGCATGGTTTCGCCGCTGTCGGCAATGACGATGCGCAGGCATTGCAAGGTGCTTTCGGGCAGGATGATCTGAACAAAATGACGGCTGTCGTTTTTCAGTTTTTCCCGGCGTCGTCTTTGTGCGTCCCGAAGCTGTGTAAGTCGCTTCTTTTTTTTGGCTTCAATGGAACGATTGGGCATGGAAGTTCTTCTCTGGGGAGTAATCTCAGGATAAAAGAGACAAAGATGAAATGTCACCGCTAAAAAACAATTTTTTTTAGCCGCTACACCTTACAATTGATTTTTAATGGCCAGAAAGACGGTGGCGGGTTCGAGGTAGCCGGTAAGAACGTCGGTGCCTGGGCCGTCACTGAAGATTAGCGGATCATCCACGGTGTTAAGAGCCTCGGGGGTAAAATAAGTGGCGGGTTCGATGGCGGCGCGTGCGGAAGGTGCCAGGGGCGCTTCGCCTTCGAGACCTGGATCGGAAAAAGCTTCGCTGGTGAGACTGCGATTGATCGGTCCGTTGGGACCCGTGCTCCAGGTGAGACTGGGCACACCGCGAACGTTGACCCCGAGCACAGCGGCCCCTTGATCCTGGCGGAAGGGATAGCCGTTCATGCGAAGACCGCCGGGCGACTGGCGTCCGGCCACCACGATGAGGGCACTGTCTCCCGCGTATCGGCGGGCGACGCTCACGGCGTTGTCGAGGGCGAGCACTTCGGAGAGATAGCCTTCGCCATTGTTGGCCCGGGCATTTCTTTCGATGAGACCGGCATCGACGACCAGAAAATAGCCTTTGGGGTTGGATTGAAGGATGGAAATGGCCGAGCGGACCATTTCTTCGAGGGAGGGTTCTTCGCCGCCGGATTCGAGTTGACGGCGTCCG
The DNA here is from genome assembly GCA_038225185.1 of Chthoniobacterales bacterium. Taxonomy (GTDB): domain Bacteria; phylum Verrucomicrobiota; class Verrucomicrobiia; order Chthoniobacterales; family DASVRZ01; genus DASVRZ01. The sequence goes on along the minus strand of JBBRFA010000041.1, from coordinate 16,965 downwards.
GCGAGATCGTCGCGGCTAAAAACGCCGATGGTGCGCGAGGCCAGCCAGGTTGGAACGCTGGCGAGTTCGGCTTTGGTGCGCACGACGGTCCATTTTTTTTGGCGCAGGGAAAGAATCAGATCCTGGCTATCGGTGCGCACGCCGCCTTTATCGATGGGAAGAAAAAATTTTTCGCCTCCGCCAAGGAGAAGATCGACAGTGTTGAGATCGGGAATTTGTGCGGCGATGGCGGAATAATCAGATCCATCGGTCGCGTGCGCATAATGTGCGGCGAGAGCGGGATCGACGATGGAGGCATTGGTCACCAGGCCGGTGCGGCGTCCTGCTTTGGTGGCCAATTCCAAGAGGGTGATGAGAGGTTTGCCGTTCGAATCGGCGGAGAGGGCGTTTTGGTTGACGCGTTGTCCGGTGGCGAGAGCGGAGGAGGCGGCTGCGGCATCGGGCACGGAAAATTCGTTGGAGATGAGGCGGAGAAGGCCGACATGGGGAAGGGATTCGAGGGCGAGACGTTTGTCCGTGCCTCCGTCGTAGATTCGGGCGGCGGCCAGGCTGGAAGTATTCACGGCATCGCCGGTGATGAGAATGACGGCGAAAGGTTTTTGCACCACCCAGGAGTTGAAATAGAAAATGCCGGCGAGAATAAAAAGGACGATACAGGTAAGGGCGATCAGCAGATTGCGGGTTTTCATGAAGGATTTTCCATCTGGATGCTTTACCAAGGTAACAAATCTGTAAACAGGCGATTTTTTGTTTTGCCCCTGCGCTCCGCTTGGTCACACTAGGGGCATGGCGCAACCAGTAGTTTTAATCATACGCGATGGATGGGGAATCAATCCCCGTGGGCGGGAGTTTGCTGTGGAAGATGGTAATGCCACTTTGCTGGCGCAGACGCCGTTTCACGATCACTTGTTTGCCACTTACCCGCGATCCACCCTCAATGCGAGCGGCCTCGATGTCGGTCTGCCGCCCGGTCAGATGGGCAATTCCGAAGTGGGCCACCTCAATTTAGGTGCCGGACGGATCGTGTATCAGGATTTTACCCGGATCAATCTTTCCATTCAGCTAGGTGAACTGGCCCAGAATCCTGTGATCCTGGAAGCCTATGCCCAGGCAAAAAAAACGCGTTTGCACCTGATCGGCCTCGTCTCGGATGGCGGCGTGCACAGTCACCAGGAGCATCTGCTCGCGCTGGCAAAAATCGCTGCAAATCAAGGAGTTACCGATATTTTGGTCCATGCCATCACGGATGGACGCGACACTTCCCCGACTGGCGGATCCCATTCTCTGGCTGAGGTTGAGCAGGGGTTGGAAGGCACCGGTGCTGGCATTGCCACCGTGATAGGGCGTTATTTTGCGATGGATCGCGATAAACGTTGGGATCGCAACAAACTCGCCTGGGACGCCATCGTGCTGGGTCGCGGCACATGTTCCCACGAGAAACCCTCCGCTGCCGTGCGCGAGCTTTACAAAGTGGAAAAACGCGGGGACGAGTTTTTGCCTCCCGTCATCTTCAGTCATGCCAACGAACAACGCATCCGCGACGGCGATGTCGTGCTTTGGTTTAACTTCCGCGCAGATCGTGCCCGGCAGCTTTCCGAAGCTTTTCTCGACCCGGCTTTTGCGGGTTTTGACCGTGAGATTACTCCACGCGTCCATTATGTCACTCTCACGCAATACGATAAAAACTATCACGTCCCAGTGATTTTTGGCCCCCAAACCCTCGATCAAATCCTGGGCAAAGTGGTATCCGACGCAGGTAAAACCCAACTGCGCATCGCCGAAACGGAAAAATACCCGCACGTGACGTATTTTTTCAATGGCGGAGTGGAAATCGCTTATCCCGGCGAAGATCGCAAAATCATCCCTTCCCCCAGGGTGGCCACTTACGATTTGCAGCCCGAGATGAACGCGGAACAAGTAACCACCGAACTCCTTCCCGTGCTGGATCGTTACGATCTCGTCATCCTTAATTTTGCCAATCCCGACATGGTCGGCCACACCGGGATCGTCGAAGCAGGGGTCAAAGCGGTCGAAAAAATCGACGATTGCGTGCGGCGCATCACCGAAAAAGTTCTCAGCCTCGGTGGAAAACTACTCATCACCGCCGACCACGGTAATTGCGAACAAATGCGCAACACCGATGGAAGTCCGAACACGGCGCACACCACGAATCTGGTGCATTTCATCTACGTCGGTGCCGATTTTGCCACGAAAAAATTGGAAAACGGCATTCTCGCCGATGTGGCTCCCACGCTGCTCGATTTGCTCGGAATCGCGCAACCTTCCGAAATGACCGGGCACAGCCTGATAAAGTCGGTCTAGTCCGCTCCCTTTTGCTTTTATCGAAGCAGACGTCCCAGATTTTCCGCTTCCCAACGTTGGGCGCGCCGGAAATGCGGGTATTTTTTTTCCTGGGCGAAAAATTCTGCGGTATGCACTTTGCGCCGTCCCGAGGGATAAATGATGTCGGGCACCACGGCGTGCAGCATCTCGTGAAAAATAACATATTCCAGAAACCATTCGGGCACAAAATCCTGGTCGAGCAACGGATGAATGCGAATAAGCCGATCTTCCTCCTGAATCGTTCCATAGACGAGATACTGCTTCGGACGCAACTTGCGACGACGGCCCCAGACGATTTTGTATCCGGCCAATTTATTGCGGAAGTATTTGGCGTTGAGGCGTTTAAAGATGGCGAGGAGATCGAAATACCACCCTTCGTGATCGAGTTTGAGCTGACACTGCACCGGTGCGGTGAGCGAGGCAATTTTGCGTTTGGGTTGTTTTTTCATGGCGCAAATGGGCTTTTCGACAAAAAGCCGCGCTTCAAAAAACCATCATCCCGGCAAGATGCAACCGCTAAAAAAAATCGTTAATTTTCCCCGGAGAATCCGTCAAAAATCTCCCTCAAACCTTGCTTCGCACTTCCAAAACTCAGTTTTTCCAAAGCCAGTTCCCGAGCTTGGCGGGTTTGATTTTCATAAAAAACCGCATCCCTCAACAGCCGTCTCCCCAGCTCCGCAGCCTCGGCCAAATCACGTCCGTGCCCGGTCAAATCGGGAAAGATCACCCGCTCCGTCGCTCCATTCCCTCCCACGCAGGGGATGCCGCAGAGCAATGCATCGCCCGCCAACTGACCCGGCACCGAGCTGTTATCCCATTGAAAAATCAAACGGTGCCGCGCCACCATTTTGAGGTATTCCGGGTAGGGCCGCCGCCCCTCGATCATTGTCCATTGCAGGCCGGGGAATTCTTCCGCGAGCGATTCCAGGCGCTTTCTGCCGGTGCGCCCGTCTTCATTGACCACTGAAACCGTGGTTTTTAAGGCATGGGCAATCGAAAATGCCACCGACACGGCCAGACCATGATTCCGGGAGGGCACATCAAACTCGCGCGTGCCGATAAAAATGCCTACCCGTGCGGCTAACGGCAGAGAAAAATCCCATCGCGCATCTTCCACTGGATACGGTGTGGGCAAAAAATGCACCGATTTACTGCCGCCTGCCCGATAAATTGCCACCCCATCGTTCGTGCTGGCCAAGGCGCCGTCGGCTTGATGACAAAGTTGGGTAAACAACGCCGGATTGCCTGATTTGGCGAGTGCTTCGCCGATTTGATGCAAGCCAGCCTCCTTAAACGTAATCAAAACCTGGCACTGTGCGCTCCGCAATTTTTTCATGGCTGTGAGGGCCACGCGTAAATCGGGACGCAACAAAAGCACCACCCGCCGCAATCCCCGTCCCAGCACCGCCTCGACGGAGCGCAAAAAAGAGCCTCCCGCCGCCGCCGCATACGCATGAAAATTCACCGGGGCATGATTCCGCTCATCTGGTTCACCGGCAAAATCTGGGAAATCCTGGTCGGAATCGCGACCCGCCGGATTCAAAACCGCCAATGGAAAGATGGATCCTTCTTTTTCTCCCATGCTCATTCTCCGAAGACGATTTGCCCGCCCACCCAGGTCTGCGCCACCTCGAAGCGGTCGTTAAAAATCACAAAATCGGCCCGGGCACCAGTTTGCAGCACGCCGATTTCGGTTTCCAAGCCCAGCGCACACGCCGGATTGTAGGTCGCCATTTGCACGGCCTCCTGCAAAGGAATCCCGACCACTTCGACTAACTGGCGCACCCCATCGATCATGCGGCACGTGCTGCCGGCAATGGCCGAACCATCTTCCAACATTCCCACGCCTTCGCTCACGATGCAGTGAATCTTGCCCAGCGAATAACGCATGCCCGCAGCCAGTCCCGCCCCGCCGGTGGCATCGGTGATGAGCTGGATTTTATCCGGTCCTTTGGCTTGATAAAGAGCCCGCATAAGAGTGGGGCTGACGTGTCTGCCATCGGCGATCAATTCGCAGGCCCAATCTGGCTCCGAGAGCGCATATTCCAAGAGACCGGCCTCGCGAAAAACGCCCAGTCGCCGGGCTGACGACATGCAATTGTAAGTGTGGGTCACCTGCGTCATCCCATGAGCCCGGGCCGCCTCGGCATCCCCGGCCCAGCAATTGCTATGTCCCCCACTAACCAGAATGCCGTGTTCCCTCGCCCGCTCGATCAAACTCAACGCGCCGTCCAGTTCCGGAGCGATGGTTAGCTGCCGGATGACGTCCGAGTAAGCTAACAAACCAGCCACCTCGTCAGGATCCGTGGGGGGATGAATCAGCTCCAGCTCGTGCGCGCCGGGTTTATCGGGCGAAAAATACGGGCCTTCGACGTGGATGCCCAGCACCCGGGCTCCGGCGTGGGTATTGGGAAAATGCCGGGCCGTCTCCAGCACCCGATGAATATCCTTCATCGGCGCAGTGATCGTGGTTAGTAAAAGTGAGGTGGTGCCCCCGGTGGCATGGTAATTGGCAATGATGGAAAATGCCTCTTCGCTGGCCTCCATGGTATCGCGTTGCAAGGCGCCGTGGATGTGGAGATCGACAAAACCGGGGGAAAGAAATGCCCCGCGCAAATCGATGGTGACAGGATCGAGGGGCGGAGTGCCGACACCGAGGCTGGTGATCAGACCTTCGCTGGAAAAACCTATCCAACCGCCGGGAATGAGACCTTGCGGGGCGACGAGTGTGGCATGGGCGAGTATCATGTTAGTAACCGGCCTCTTGTGAATGTTCCCAGGGAGCGGCCCAGCGTTTGTTATCCATGGCATCGATGGCGGCGGAAGTCTCGGCTAGTTTTTTACTGAGGCCAGCGCCGCGTCCCATCAGGATTCCCTCCCAAAAAACTTCGGCGATAAATTCTTTTTCATGCTCGGGCCCCTGCTGCGAGGCGATGCGGTATTGCGGACTTTGGGGGGAGATGGCCTGGAGAATTTCCTGGAGTTGCCCCTTGGGATTTACCTCCACGGGTTCATCGAGCATGGCTTTGAGATCGTCCTGGGTGACGAGCAAAATTACCCGTCGCGTTTCCACCAGGTTGCTATCGAGATAGATCGCTCCTAGCAAAGCTTCAAAAGCGTCGGCCAGAATCGAGGCACGCTCGCGTCCGCCGCTGGTTTCCTCGCCGCGCCCCATCATGAGATATTGGCCGAGGCCGATTTGCAGGGCATGCACCTTGAGACCTTCGCGGGAGACGATGCGGGAGCGCAGTTTGGTGAGCTGACCCTCGGTGAAATCGGGAAAATGCTTGAAGAGATGCTCGGTGATGACGAGTTGCAGCACGGCATCGCCGAGGAATTCGAGGCGTTGATTATCGAAAAGATGTTTCCTCGTTTCGTGGCTGAGGCTGGAATGGGTGAGCGCTTCCGCCAGCAACAGGCTGTTGCGAAATTTATATCCGATGCGCTCTTCAAGGGGGTTCATGGCAGGTAATTAGCACGCTTTTTAAAAAGCAGTGAGTCGTCTATTTTGCAACCGATAAAGCGGGTTCGTAATCAAACAACTGCCGCTCTTTGATCAGTCGTGCGACAGGGGCGGGGACCATGGTTTCCCATGAGGAATCGTGATCCTTGATTTTCTTCAATACATCGCGGGAAAAAATATCGAGAATCGATTCATCGAAGCCGCGGATGCTTTCGATGTAATTGTTTTCCAAAAGATGCTCGTAGAGATTGGTAAGATTACGCGGCACCTGCACATTGTTAGCTTTGATGAGCACTTCGCGGGCACTGCTGGAGCGTGCGACCTGGGTTTGCCGGGTGGGAGGCACCTCCTGCAATAGATCGACATAACGTTCAAACGCCGCGCCGTGCATCGGATAGACGTAGAGTTTTACGGCGTTGCGGAAGAGGCGTCCGAACGATTCGAGAATGCCGCCTTCGAGGGTTTCATAGTATTTTTCGTTGAAAACCTCGAGTAAATTGTTAACACCGAGGGCGACGCCGATCATTTCCTTGGTAAAACGCCGGAAATAGGAAGTCAGCCGGTAGTATTCGGAGTAATTGGAAATAAGCACGTTGTAACCCACTGCGGAAATGACATCCACGCGGGCCAGGAAATCCTCGTGATCGAGTTGTCCGGACGCTAGTAAATTGTGCATGGTTATTTCCATCAGCACCTCCACCTCCACGGCTTGCACGGCGGGTTCCTGGACGAATTGCGCGAGGGAACATTGCAACATGTCCATGTTTACCTTGGTGAAAGGACGGAAACTGCCGCGCTCGACCAGAATGGCTTTTTTGTAGAGCAATTCCGAAGGTTGGATGACGTCGCTATTGGGGCCGAAAAGAACCGCGTTCGTCAAGCCGTGTTGAACTAACAAAAGTGACATCAGCCGATTATCCACCTGGTCGAAATCCTTGCCGCTAAAACTGATCATATCCACTTCCATCCGCTGGATGGAAAGATTGTCGATGAGTGAGACGATGAATTTCTCCGGGTCGTCTTTATAAAAAAATGCGCCGTAAATCATGTTCACACCTGCGATGCCGAGGGCTTGTTGCTGGAGGACGTTTTCGCGGTCCCACATCCGCACGTGCATGTGGATTTCGCTCGGTGCGGATTGGGGTTCGCGCTGGTAGCGGATGCCCATCCAGCCGTGACATTCGTTGGTGCCTTTGAAGTTGCGGGCGGAGACGGTATTGGCAAATGCGAAAAAAGTGGTGGTCGCACCGCGAGTGTCACCGAGGCGGGTTTGCAGCAGATCGAACTCGTGGTCGAGCATGCTCACGAGGCGTTCCTGCGAGACGTAACGGGCCGTTTTGCCATAAATATCGTCACTAAACTTCATGTCGTAAGCCGAGATGGATTTGGCGATGGTGCCCGCCGCTCCTCCCGCCTGGAAAAAATAACGGGCCACTTCCTGTCCGGCGCCGATTTCTGCCAGGGTGCCGTATTTTTGCAGGTCGAGATTTATTTCCAGTGCTTTGCGATTGGTTGTCAGCAGTTCAGTTTCCATGGTTGTGGGGCTAATAAATCGTTTTGGGCAGGCCCTTTCCGCTCGCTCAAATTAATCGGCCAAACGGTAAAGAGACAGACCCGGATGCAGGGTATAAACCAAACCTTGCGGAATATGCCAGACTTGATCCGCATTTTTCTCCAAATCCTCATAGAAAGTGCGTCTTTTCCGAAAAACATCCTCCTGCAAGGAGCTGGCAGACGTGTCGTGAGCTCGAAAGCGCATTTGTTCCACATCGGCCACGGCCACAAAATGGAATCCCCGTGCGCGCAACTCGTCGATGGTGCCCGCATCGGCGACGAAATCCAATGGTTTTTCTTTGGTAAAATACCAGCCTCGATAATCCCCAGGCAACCGTGTCCAAAGACTGGTCGCGATACGGTTGTTTCCTGGAAAATGAGTCTGCACGAATTGCATCAGCTCCGCCCTGCTATCACGACGGAAATCTGCCAGGGTGCCGTCCAGGCGTTTGACCGGGATCCAAAGTCCCCAGAGCCCCCAGACAATCGCTACCCAAGCCAGCCAGCTTCGCCGGGGCAGGCGGGAAAGTTCCACCACCGCTTGCGCCGCGAGAAACAAGAGCAACACGAGCACAGGCAGGAGATACCGATCCGAAACTTTCGGAGAATAACTCATTACCACAAGCAAAAATGCCACCGAGCCTCCCAAGTAGCCTTCGAGTGTAATTCGACGGAGCTGGATCATTCGCCACCCTGCACCCACCACCGCCAGGGCAAGCAGAGGTCTGCCCAGATAATTTTTTAGCAGATCGAAATAAATCGCATGGGGCAGGCTGCCCTTGATCCCGTCGTGCCCGCCGGTGAGCAGGGATTTTTCACGGTGAAACCCTGCCAACACTTTCGGGAATTCGTAAGTCCATTGCCAGTTAATGGTTAGCACTGTGGCTAGCACAATGAGGAAAAACCAGCAGACTGGGGGCCATTTTCGAGTTTTTAAAAGCACCACCGCCAATCCCACCGGCAGAAGGATCAGCCCGGGAAATTTTGCGGAGATCGCCAGGCCGATGGCCACCCCCAGAACGACGATGCCAGACCGTTGCGGCACCTGCCAAAAACGTGTGCCGGCGGCCAGGGTAAGAGCGAGCCCCATGAACAAGCCCGCGTCCTCCTTGGCGTAGTGCGCCACCTCGAAAAGCAACGGGCATGTTAATAAAAAAACGCCCGTGAGAATGCCGCCCCACCGGCCATTGTGCCAGAATCCCAGTCTTACCATGGCGCCGACGCCGATGGCGGCAAAAACCGCCGAGAGCACACGTCCCAATTCGGTGATGCGCTGAGGATCTTTTCCCACCTGCAACACCGTGGCGAGGAGATCGGTGGCGTTGATTAAAAGCAGGGGATGCCAGTAATTACGATACCCATGGAGGATCTGCATTGCCTTGCTTTCCTCATCGCTATGATAAAAGTAGGGGAAATCGTTCCGCCAAAGATAACCCAGCAATGCCGCGACGAAAAAAGCCAGGGACCACCAACGCCCGGAGTCGGCATCCTTCATCGCCGCCCGGCTCCAATCAAAATGCGCGTCGGGCTGGAGGCGACCACTTTCCAAGGCAGGACGACAGGCGCGGAGCCGGGCCGGGCTAGAATAAAATCCGTGGGCCCCAGCGACGGCCACTTTTTATCCTTCAACGGAATAATCTGGAGGCTGCGCGGCGCATGGAAAATAAAAGCCCCGATCTCGCGGGTCGGTTCCTCCGCAAAGACGCGCGAGACCGGCACGAAACCACCCTCGGGTCCGGTCGCCAATTCCTGGGTGTCGTGGGACCATGCCTTGCGGGAACGGGCATCGACGAGATTGAAGGCGAGGGGAATCACCGAGGCCGCGATGGTTAACAATGCCGCCCGACTGTGACGCAATTTTACCGAGATGATCGCAAACACCGCGAAACCCGCCACCACACTGCACGACATCCACCAGATGGGACGCAGGAGCGTGCTCCATTCCCGACCGACGACCGATGTGCAGAAGAAAAATGCCGCGCCAGCCAGCAACGCCACCAGAACGATCCCCACGATGCGCATTCCCGAAGTGGAGCGCTCCCAGATTAACCCAGTTAGCAAGGCGGCCACCGGCCAGAAACACGCCATGCCGGCCGACCAATCCTGCACCGAACCAGCCAGGGAGACCCAGAGAAAAATCAAGCCGCCAAGCACCCAGAGCATCGCATCGTGGGGATGAAAATCGTGCCAGCGGACGACCCGGCGACATTGCAAAAACAAAGCGGGCAACACCACCGCCGACCAGGGAAACAAAGCGACCAACGCTCGCCACCAAGCCTGGCCGGACGCCGCACCGGAGGACAGCCACCAGCCCTGTCCCCAGCCGTAAAACACCACGGCGACAAATCCCGCGGCCCCGGCACACCACCATCCCCAGCGCAGGCGATAGCGGGCCACGCGATGAAATAATCCGGCCGTGAGCAAGGCCACCACCAGCAGGATGCCCGCAAAAGGTTCGCGCAAACCGAGGAGCAAAGTCAGCGTCCCCCAGAAAAAAAACTGCCAGCGAATGTGCGATTGTTGCTCCAACATGCGGCACGCCGCGTAAAGCGCGGTCATAAATATCGCCGCCGTTAGAGCCGCCCCGCCGCCGCTGCGTCCGAGTAAAATCGCGCCGCAACAGGTCGCCGCGATGATGCCCGAGGAGAGTCCGCGCCAAAGACCATTCTGGCCGGCGAGACGTTCGGCGATGAGATAGACCAGCCACACGATCCATAAATTGGCGAGAACAAAAGGCAGTCGCGCGGCAGTTTCGCCGATTCCAAAAATCTGGAAGCTCTGCGCCATCACCCTCGCGGCTGGGGGAATGCTGACTTTTTCGCCCCAGTTTTCGCCAATGTTTTTCGCCTCCACCCCCACCGCCAATTCGCGGGCCACGGCGGCATTCCACCCTTCCCCCCCCTCTTCGACCGGTCCCCAGCCAGCCGTGGCCACGTGCAGCAACGCGGTGAGGGCAAGCAAAAGAAAAATCAGCATGCGCCGCTGCGGCGGTAGCGGCAAGGCGTCCGCAGGTAACACCGTCTCATCCAGAGTGCGAATCGCGGGGTGGGTCATTTTAAAAAATCAAGCTTTCGAGCCAAAACGTTGCGCCCAATCGGCCGGGAGACGAAGAATTTTTCCGCCCGGGATTTTTATCAAAGCCAGCAATTGACGGCAGGTAACGATGAGTTTTTCGTCGGGCACACGCACCACCTCGAAAGCGACCCAGAAGCGGCTGCGTTCGAGTTTTTCGAGGCGACCGCGCACTTCGAGATGATCGCCCAGCCCCGCCGGGAAGCGGTAATCGATCTCGGTGCGCACGACCACTGGGAATTCGCCCGAATCGGCCATCGAACGCAGGCTCATGCCCATTTGCCCGGCCAGGAGGGTGCGGGCGGTTTCGATAAAACGCAGGTAAGCGATGTTATGCACCACGGCGGCACAATCGGTGTCGAAAAACATCACCTGCACGGAGGTGACGATGGTGGGGGTCTCAAGAGGTTCGTTTGGGCTGCTCACAGGATGCATCCTGTCTTGGACGCATGATTCTGGCAACTCTTGTCCGCACTTGTCGGCCCGGTTTTCAAAGATATTCTCTGGCATCATGTCCACGCTTGCGGTCGTTATTCCACTTTACAATCACGCCGCGTATCTGCGTTCCACGCTGGCCTCGGTCTATGCACAAACTCTTGCCCCGCAACGAGTAATCGTCATCGATGATGGCTCGCAGGATGATTCGTTCGCACTTGCGCAAAGCCTGGCCAGACCGGGCACCGAGGTTTTACGACAGGAAAATCGTGGGGCGCATCACACGCTCAACCGTGGGGTGGAATGGGCGGCGGGCGCAGATTTTGTTGCGATTTTAAACTCCGACGACGTTTGGGAACCGGAGCGCCTGGCTCGTTGCGTGGCGGTTTTGGAAAAAAATCGGGAGGCGCAGGTCGTGGTCACGGGATTGCACTTGATCGATGGCGACGGAACGACTTTGCCTGCGACGCATCCCAAGGAGCGGCGCAATCGCGCAGTCTGGGAACGCGTTTTGGCGGAAGACAATCCGTTGCTCTCGCTTGCGGTATCGAATTTTGCCAAGACCACGAGCAATGTGGTGGCGAGGCGGGAATTTTTGGTGGCGCACCCGCTGGCCGATTTGCGGTATGTGCATGACTACCGATTTTTCCTCGAAGCCGCGTGCAGGGGGGTGTTGTTAGTCGTGCCGGAGGATTTGCTGGGGTATCGCACCCACGAGGGGAACACGATCAAAGCCGATGGGCGGCGTCCGGTGGTGAGCGAAGTGGTGCAGATGCATTTGGATTGGATCGGGAGTCTGGAGAGGGAGTTGGAGGAATCGGAGAGTTTGCGTGGGAGATTGCGGTTGTATGTGCAACGGTTGATGGGAAATCACACCGATTTTCGTGGGGAAATTTTTTTACAAGTGCTGGCGGGGGCCGTGGCGCAACAGCCCGATTTATTTCGAGTGAACATGTTGGGAGAAATGGCGGAATTTACGAATAAAAGCTAGACGGATCTTCCTGGGTCCCGATTACTTTTCCAAGTGGAATGAAAGCTGGGAACGGACAATTTTATGCTGCGACAATGCGTGCGGATGCAAAGTCATATCGATACTTATCCAGCGTTCCCTCTTTAAGTTTTTCGATGGCCTCCTCGACAACTGCCAACGGAACTAAAAACCATTCCCTCGGCTCCACTTGGAAACCGAAGCGATCCTTCAATTCCAAATCCAGGCGGGCTCCATTAAAAAACTTATGCAGCAATGCCTCCAGTCGTTTCCGGTTAATATTTGCCAGTTTGAAGATCGCGACGATTTCGACATCCGCGAGCAGATAGGTCGCATCCTTTTTGGCGTTGGCGATTCGGCTTTTCACATCTCCTCCGGTCACACCGATCTTGTGAATGACAGACCTGTTCTTCGCGACGAATGGATGCTCGGATTTGCTTTGGAGCACGTAAATATAACCGGCCTGCAGGTCGTTCTCTGCTTCTTCATCGGAAAAGAGCGGTCCCAAATCTGGTTCGGTGATGCGACGGCTAACCTTGTCTTTGTTTAAGGCTCGTTGCAGGGAACGTATCAACAGGTCGCTTTCGGTTCCATTATCATAGACCACCCTCAGCCTGCGGTCGGGACGTCCATAGTCATTGACATACGGTTCGCCCATGTCGGCCACGATGATTTTCTGTCCATCGAGAATGAAGAGGTCGCCCTTTTTGACTTCGGCATTGTCTTGATACTTCAAAGTCTGACGAATTCGGGCGTCCAACTCGCGCTGGACTTTTTCGAAGACGGGTTTGATTTCCTCGAAATCCTTGCAAGGGTTTCGTTGTGCGATTTCTTCGGCAGCTTTGATTTCTTCGCGTGGCCGGACGTGGACGAGCCTCGTAACATCGCCAGCCAGATTGGCCTTTACGCCGAGCGAGGCGAGAAGTTCCTCATCGCTGGGCTCTTCGTGTAAAAGACTAGATTTCGATGGTTGTTCCAGCGTTCCGAGTAGTCCTCTGGAATCCAAGCCCTCCAACGCCACGCGGCATTCCGCAGATTCGCGCAGCCTGTCAAGTCGCACGGCATATAGCCGCTCGAAAATATCGCGGTCCTCCCCATGCTCCGGCACCTTGTGGTGTTCTTCCACGAAACGCTCGATTTCCTCGAAGCCAGCAAGGATGCGCTGTTCTCTAGCAGGGCGACCGCCGGGATTAGGCGGCGCAGTATCCACGCCCAATTCCCCTAACAACGCCAAATCTTCGTCGGTGATGCGCTCAGCCATTTGCACCCTCCCTTACTCTTTGTTGTAAAAAGGCAATTCCCTCCGCCATCCGTTTCTCCCAAGGGTCTGCTGCGGTTAAAGATGGCAACCTGCCTTTCTCCTCTCTGAAACGTTTGGCCCTCTTGGCCAGGTCGCGCGCTTCTTCCCACGTCATGGTTACGTTCCGAGCGGCAATGACCTCCATCACTAGTTTAAGTCGCTCCGCGCTCATGGCTTTTGCAAGGATGGCGTAGGCTTCGCCGAATGGGTTGATCCGGTCGATTAGATCGATGTCGAGTTCCGTCACTGAAAAGGCAAACTTCCGCACGCCATCGAGCAGCGAGGTGTTTTTCGTTTCTTCGCTGCCCATACCGTTCAGCGCCTTTTTGGCTTGCTGCACGAGTATTAACGCGGCGATGGCGTGCTGGCGGACGGCTTCCTGATCCTCCGGTTCCAGGTTGGGAAATTTTTCTTGGATGATCTTGCCCATTCGGACCTGCGTAAGTTCCTCCGGCACCAGCTCCTCATCGAAAAGCCCGCGCTCGATTGTCCGCTTATCCTGCACAAATGCGGTTACCAATTCTGTCAGATCCTCTCGACAGATGCGCTCGGCCTCCGGGCTCTGAGGTTCGGCGAGACCTTTGATTTCCAGTTGGATTGCGCCGGTCGTTGGATTGTAACCGATATTTGTCTTCTTCGGGTCGTAGCCTGCCGGGCCGTAGTTAAAGCCCGGCGTTGCCTCATTGTTTGGATACTTGGGTTTAAACTCGAAGCGCGGTGCCAGCACCTGCTCCATGAGCAAACTTGCTGCGATGGCTTTGAGCGTGTCGTTCACCGCCTCTGCGACGGCGGCCTCAGCGGCATCCGGCTCCGCGATGAGATTGGTAAAACGGGCGCGCGTCTTGCCCGGTGCATCGCGAGTGGCTCGTCCGATGATCTGCACGATCTCCGTGAGGCTGGACCGATAGCCGACTGTCAACGCGTGCTCGCACCAGATCCAGTCGAAGCCCTCTTTTGCCATGCCGAGGGCGATGATGATGTCCACGTGGTCTCGATTGTTCTTTTGGGTTGGGTCTCTCAGTGCGGCGGCTACCTTCTCCCGCTTCGCCGAATCGTCATCCACCAGATCGGCGATCTTGAGAATTGTCCCGTCGGCAAGCTTCACAAGCTGAAAACCGGTCTTGGGATCGGCGCCCTGCCATTCGCCAAGTTCCTCGATGATGTGCTCGACCTCGCGAATTTTGTCCTTCGTGCTCTCGCGAGAATTGACGTTCGGGATGTGCAGGATCGTCTTCTCCCTCGGGTTGAGCACCTTGAGAATTTTATCCGTGTAGCTCCCGGCGTAGAAGTAATAGCCGATGTCGAGCTGCTTGAGGTATTGGTAACCGTTGAGCTGCTCGTAATAGGTGTAGGTGACGGTGTCAAATTTCGACTCGTCGTCCGGATGCAACACCGCCTCGGCATCGCCCCGGAAATAGGACCCGGTCATGGCGACGATGTGCGTCTTTTCGCGGGCCATGAGCTGGCGCACGTGATCGCCCAGCCGGTTGTCCGGGCTGGCGGAGATGTGGTGAAACTCGTCCACCGCGATCAGGCAGTCATCGAAGACTTCCACGCCGAATTTCTCCACCGCGAACCGGAACGAAGCGTGCGTGCAGACGAGCACTTTATCTTCGCTTTCCAGAAACCTCTTCACCGCTTCCACCTTGCCGCCGTTGTCCGATCCCGGTGCGTCGCAGAGATTCCACTTCGGCTCCACCTTCCAATCTGCCCAGAAACCAAACCGGCTCAGCGGTTCATCGTGGAAGCTGGCTCCGATGGATCGCTCCGGCACTACGACGATGGCGTGCTTGAGCTTCTGGTTTTGCAACTTGTCCAGCGCGATGAACATCAGCGCCCGGCTTTTGCCGGAGGCCGGGGGCGATTTGATGAGCAAATATTGCTCGCCGCGTTTCTGGTAGCAGCGTTCCTGCATGGGCCTCATGCCCATCGCGTTGGCGCGGGTGGAACTGCCGTCCTGCGCGTAGGTGACGGAGACGGAGGGGATGGAAATGGGATCAATCATAGCTTGTCATTGGAAAGGTTTTCGCTGTCGCCCGCCAGTTCGCGCTCGATCTGTTCGATGCTCGGGAGGCTGGTTTGGAATTCGGGCGGCAGGGATTCCACCAGTTGGTATTCGGCAACGCCCAGCGGCTGCGGGCTGCCGCGCAGCGCCTATTCCGCCACGACCTTGTTTTTGCTTTTGCGCAGGAGCAGACCGATGGTCGCGCCGTCCTGCAGGTGCTTCACTTGGGCATCCACCGCCGTGAGGTAAAAAACTCAACTGCCCGCGATGCTTCGGCTTGAACTTTCCGGCTTTCAACTCAATCACCATATAACAACGGAGTTTAAGGTGTTGCGCGACCAATTGTTTTCGATGGCTTTAGCGGCATACCATAGCCGCTCTTCTGCCATCTTGAATTTGTCCAACAGGACGCAATGATGCCGCCACGGCAGTTGTGCAAGGGGTGCTTGCAAAATTCCGCCCCGTTCAATTTGTGCATCAAGCTGGTGCAAAATGGCACCTGGTTCAAATTGTCCACCAGCCTGTTGGACAATTGCGCCCGCTGCCATTTGTCCACCAAGCTGGTGGACTGTTTCAGTATCCGGCCATGCAGCAGCGAAAGCTCGCATGTAGAGCAGATTCGTGCGGGAAAACCCTTTCATCTCAGGGAAGGCGGCACGGAGATCACCGGCCAGCCAATCGTTGTAGCCTTCAGGAGGTTCGGTGAAACTCACGGGTTTTTCGCTCATGTTTCCTCCCATTTAAATTTCTCGTCGCAATCATTGAAAATTTCTTCCCCCTCTGCCGCGATGGCGGCGTATTCGCTCTTGGTGAGATCATCACAATCGCCTTTGAAATAAGCAGCCAGCAGAGCGATTTTACGCACTTCATCTACCATGATCGTCTTGTAGATCAGGCAATAGCCCCCGCTTTTACCCATATTGAGAGCGGGGACGTGGATGCGCATTTTTCGCAAACCGCCGGTATCCCGGATCAATGCGCCATATTCAGGATGGGTGCTGAGAACTTTCACCACATCGGCACAGCATTCGCTTAACCGGTGTTTCGATCTTTTTACACACTTTGCTGCTCGTTTGGAGCAGTGAAATTGGAAATCCATGGTCGCCTCACAAGCCTTCCTCGTCCTCCTTGCTCCCATAACACATCAGAGTCGGGGAAAGTTTCTGTAACTTCTCTGCATACAACCACGAAGTCTCATCATGGCTAAGTTCCGAAAGGTATTTGGCGGTCTTTCGGCCATACCTCAGGCACACTGCATCGATCAATCGTAGTTCTTCCGGCAAGAAGGCCGGATTTCCCTCATCCACGGTGAACACATGGTTCTGCCGGTAGGAGCCGTAGTCCTCCTCTTTTACCTGCACCAGGCCCTCTTTACTGAGGTGCTTCAATCGTTTGTCGCCCTTGCTGGGAACCGGCCCGTGATCATATTTGATGTATTCCGAGCCGGTGAGCAAGGCACCGGTGTCGCGCAGAAAGGCCACATCGATGAAATAAATGAGCTTCCACAATTTGGTAATGCCGAGATTCTCCACATGGGGGGAATTTCCCAGGTAGAGAATCAGATCATCCAGTTTGTGCGGGTTGAGAGGCATGAATTTAAAGCAAATTACTTGACAAGTCGGGCAAGTCAATCACCGGGCAGATCGATGCTTGATCGCCGCTTTTTTGGCGGCGGGGGCGTTGGCGGTCATCTGGGTGTAGAGTTCGAAGAGTTTTTCGAGGCGCTCGGTGTCGTTTTTGAAGCGGCGGCCGAGGTAGATGCGCTCCAGCGTCTCGTCGTTGCGCTCGTGGGCGGCGCGCAGGTT
>JBBRFA010000040.1:0-26124 GCA_038225185.1 Chthoniobacterales bacterium | reverse complement strand
CCTCGTTCACAAAATCGATCTCAGCCTGATCGAGCGGCGTCTCGAACAAATCATCCGCGCGGTTTTTCACGCCTTTTCCCGTCGGCGGGCAGATGCTCAGCCAATCCAGCCGCAGGGCATTTCCGCAGGTGATCCAGTTGGCGGCTTCGAGCGGGAGGAACTCGGCGAGGGCGAGTTGTTGGCCGCGATAGAGCACGTCGCATTGATACTCGGCGATGATGAGGGCGAGGCGGGCGATCTCGCAGGAGAAGTTTCTAATCTCGATGCCGCGGTAGTTGGTGAGCGGGATGATGGATTTGATCTCGGCCTCGCCTCGGCGCTTGTTGATTTCCGCCTCGATCTCGCGCATCTGCTTGTAGGCGATGACGAGGAAATTGCCGGAGCCGCAGGCGGGATCGAAGACGCGGATGCGGGCGATGCGCTGGCGCAGGTTCAGGAGCTTGCGGGCCGAGCCGGTCGATTGACCGTCCCCCGCCTCCGCGAGCCGGGCGCGCAGGTCGTCGAGGAAGAGCGGGTTCAGCACTTTGAGGATATTTGGCACGCTGGTGTAGTGCATGCCGAGGGCGCCGCGTTCCTCGTCATCCGCCACGGCCTGGATCATGGAGCCGAAGATGTCGGGGTTGATCTTGGTCCAGTCGAGGCTGCCGACGTGGAGGAGATAGGAGCGGGCGATCTTGCTGAAGCGCGGCACTTCAAAGGGCTTGCGCTCGCTCCGCTCGCCCGCAGGACCGCCGCCGAAGAGGCCGCCGTTGACGTAGGGGAAGACGTTGGCCCAACTGCGAATCTCCGCCGACTCGCGCTCGGCGAGCTTGGTGTTCATCGAGCGGAAAAGCTCGGAGAGAACCTCATGGGTGTTCGAGGAATCCCGCGCGCTCATCTGATCGATGGTGGCGGTGAAGAGGCGTTCGCCGTGGAAGATGTTCGTGTCTTCGGCAAAGAACGAGAAGATCAGCCGGGCCATAAAGTGATTCAGGTCCTGACGACGGGCTTCGGTTTCCCAATCGGGATTTGTGCGGAGTAATTCGATGTAGAGGCGGTTGAGGCGGCTGGTCGCCTTGATGTCGAAGGCATTTTCGCGAATCTGCCGGACGGTGGTGATGCCCGCGAGCAAGAGGAAATAGCCGAAGTGATCGGAAAACTGGGAATACTCGCAGACCAGCGGTGGGTCTTGGTCAGCGAGGTTTTCGGCTTCCAAGGTCTTGCCATCGGTGGCGAGAATGAACCTGGCCTTGTGGCGAGTCGTGGCCGGACTGTCCCGCAACGCGGCGAGCGTGGCTGTGACTTCGCCTTCCGCGCAGACCATCATATGGATATTATTGCGCTGAAGAAGACCGCCGGGCAGGTCGGATTGATTAGAGATGCCGCTCTTAAGTTTCCTGATCGTTGTGTCCTTGTTCCCAAACGCTTCGAGGAAGGCGAAAGGAAACTCCGCCGCAGCAAACGGCTGCTCCGCAAGCTGGGAGACGGCTTCTTCGATTTCGATGGCGTTCATATCAGATGATTAAAAACAAGAAGATCCCTGATCAAATTTGTTGGGCATGGGTTTCGCCCATAAATTCTTCCCGGAGAGAGAGAGTGCTTTCGGCGAGGCGTTTTTCGACCAGGGCGATGTCGTCCGGGGCATCGACTCCGAGGGCGTCGTGATCGGTTAGCAACACGCGGATGACGCCGCCGTTTTCCAAGGCGCGAAGTTGTTCCAATTGCTCGGTTTTTTCCAGGATGCCCTGCGGCCAGCGGACGAATTGAAGGAGGAATTTACGCTGGTAGCCATAGATCCCGATGTGCCGATAATACGGGGCGGAGGCAGTGTCATCGCGAGGGAAGGGGATGGCGCTGCGGGAAAAATACAGGGCGTTGCCATTGGCCTGGAGAACCACTTTGACGATGTTAGGCTGGGTGGGATCGGATGTTAACACCGAGGCGGCGGTGACCATGTCGGGCGGATGCGCGGAGGCGAGGGTTTTGGCGACTTGATCGATGAGCTGCGGGTCGATGAGGGGTTCATCGCCCTGGATGTTAATAAAGGCGTCGGCGTGGGTGATTTTCCGCGCAACCTCGGCCAGGCGATCTGTGCCGCTGGGGTGGTTGGGATCGGTGAGCACGACATCGCCTCCGAATCCGCGCACGACACGCGCGATGCGTTTGTCGTCGGTCGCCACGATGAGGCGATGCAGGCGGCGTGCCTGCGAGCTGCGTTCCCAGACGTGTTGCACGAGGGGTTTGCCTGCGATGAGGGCGAGCGGTTTTCCGGGAAAACGCGTCGAAGCCCAGCGGGCCGGGATGATGCCGAGGATGATCATGGCGGTGGATGGGAAAAAGGGGGTTAGCTCGACTGGCGGGCGGTGGCCTGCTGTTGGGTGGTAAAGACCTCGCTGAGAATGTCTTCGATGGGCACCTCGGCCACTCCGAAATCGGAAAGGGGCAGGCGGCCTAACAATTCGCGGGTGACCCCGGCGATTTTATTTTTTTCGATCCGCAAACGAGCCATCCCGGGCTGCGTGTCCAGGACGGTGCCGTAGGCGGATAAATCGTGCGGTTGATTATCGGAGAAAGTGAGGGAGAGAATTTTATAACTGGCAAAACGCTCCACGATGTCGTCCAGGGGACCGTCGAAAAAAAGTTTGCCGTGATCGATTACCAAGACGCGCGGGCACAGTTCCTCGATGTCCTGCATGTAATGGCTGGTGAGCACGATGGTGATTTTTTGCTCGAGATTATAGTGGCGGAGAAATTCGCGGACTTTGCGCTGACTCATGACGTCGAGGCCGATGGTGGGTTCGTCGAGGAAAAGCACGCGGGGCTGGTGGAGGAGTGCGGCGATGAGCTCCATTTTCATGCGTTCGCCGAGGCTGAGTTCGCGCACCATGATGTTTAGCTTGTCGCGCACATCGAGCAGGGCGGTGAGTTCATCGACGATGCGTTGATACTGGGTTTGCTCGATGCCGTAGATGGCGCGATTGAGCTCGAGCGATTCGCGGGCGGGCAGATCCCACCAGAGGGCGTTTTTATTTCCTAGCAATAGGGCAAACTGACGTTTGAGCGCGTCCTGTCGCAGCCACGGGGTAAAGCCGAGCACGGAGGCGGTGCCGGTGGTGGGATGAAGCAGGCCGGCGAGCATTTTTAGCACGGTGGTTTTTCCCGCGCCGTTAGGTCCGAGAAATCCGACGAATTCGCCTTCCTCGATGGAAAAAGAAACATCGCTGGCGGCGGCCAGTTCCTCGTATTTCCTAACAAAAAGACCCTTCACCGCCCCTCGCAGACCGGGTTCTTTTTTATAGGTGCGATAGATTTTGCCAAGACCGTGAGCCTCGATTGCGGGCATGTTGGGAAAGTGTTAGACGGGGCGTTCGCTGCTGGTCGAGCGGAGATGGATGGTTTTTTTTTGCAAATTATGTTGTGCCTGGATGAAGCGCACCGTGCCGCTGCGGGCCCGCATGAGGACGGAGTGGGTGGTGGCGATGGAGCCGCGCACTTCCACGCCATGGAGGAGCGGGCTGCTGCTGATGCCGGTGGCGGCAAAGATAATGTTATTACCCCGGGCGAGGTCTTTCGACATAAACTGGGTGTCGAGCCGGTCGCCCCAACCGGCGGCGATGAGGGATTGTTTCTCGGCTTCGTCGCGCGGCCAGATTTTGGCCCTCATGCCTCCGCCGAGACAGCGCAGGCCGGCGGCGGAAAGCACGCCTTCGGGCGCACCGCCGATGCCGGCATAAAGATCGATGCTGGAGGTGTGCATGGCAGGGGCGAGCGCGGCGGATATGTCGCCATCGAGAATCATGCGCAAGGCGGCACCTTTGCGGCGGACGGCTTCGATCAAGTCGTAATTGCGAGGTCGATCCAGGACGCAGACGACGACGTCGCGCACTTCTTTGCCGAGGATTTTGGCGGTGACGTCGATTACTTCCTCGATGGGGGCATCGATGTCGATGGGCAGGCTGGGATCTTCCATCCAGGCGCGGCGCACGGCGAGGGGGTAGGCGAGTTTTTTAAGATAAAAAGCGGGGATATCTTGCAGACAGGGTTCGCCATTTTCATCGTTGAGCGCGGCGGCGATGCAACTTAGGGAATTTGGCATTCCCTTGGCGGCGTTGGTGGTGCCATCGACGGGATCGAGAGCAATGGCAAACTTGGGGGAGCCTTCCGCCCAGGTGCCGACTTTTTCTCCGATAAAAAGACCGGGCGCCTCGTCTTTGATGCCTTCGCCGATGACGATTTCGCCTCGCATATCGATGAGGTCGAACATGCCGCGAATGGCGTCGCAGGCAGCGGCATCGGCGGCTTCCTTCTGCCCTTTGCCCAGCCATTGGAGGGTGTTGAGTGCGGCAATCTCGGTGGCCCGCAGAAAATCCATTTCCAGGCTGCGTTCGATATCGGGGTAGCGTTTTTGCATGGGGCGGGGAATGGAAGTTTTACTCCAAATCGGTGACGGCACCCGTGGAGGCAGTGCTGACGGTGCGGGCATATTTGGCGAGCACCCCGCGGGTGTAACGTGGTGCGGGCGGCTTCCAGGCGGCGCGGCGCCGGCTGATCTCGGCTTCCTCCACGAGCATATTCACCTCGCGGGTTTCGGCATCGATGACGATGGCATCGCCATTTTCGATGAGGGCAATGTTACCTCCCATGAAGGCCTCGGGAGTGACGTGTCCCACGACGAAACCGTGGCTGCCGCCGGAGAAACGTCCGTCGGTGATGAGGGCGATATCCTTGCCGAGACCGCGGCCCATGACGGCGGAGGTGGGGCCGAGCATTTCGCGCATTCCCGGGCCGCCTCTGGGACCTTCGTAACGGATGACAATGACGTCACCTTTGACGATGGTGCCGTCGAGAATGGATTTCATGGCGGCTTCCTCGCTTTCAAAAACGCGGGCATTACCCTTGAATTGCAGGCCTTCCTTGCCAGAAATCTTGGCCACAGCGCCACCGGTGGCGAGGTTTCCGTAGAGAATCACGAGGTGACTGTCTTTTTTAATAGGATTACTGAGGGGGCGGATGATGTTTTGACCCAGGGGATAGGGAGCGACATCGGCAAGATTTTCGGCGAGGGTTTTACCGGTGACGGTGAGGACGTTGCCATGGAGTAATCCGGCATCGAGCAGCGTTTTCATGAGCGGGCGAATGCCGCCGATGTTAACGAGTTCGTTCATGAGATATTTGCCGCTGGGTTTAAGGTCGGCGAGCACGGGAACGTTGCGTCCGATTTTGGTAAAATCATCGATGTGGAGGGGCACGTGAGCGGCGTTGGCAATGGCGAGGAGATGCATCACGGCATTGGTCGATCCGCCGAGGGCGATGATGATGGTGATGGCGTTTTCAAAAGCCTCACGGGTCATGATGTCGAGCGGTCGGATATTTTTTTGGACAAGCTGGACGACGGCGGCACCGGCGTTGGCGCAATCGGCAAATTTGGCGGGGGAAAGGGCGACTTGGGCGGAGCTGTTGGGCAGGCTCATGCCGAGAGCCTCGATGGCAGAGGCCATGGTGTTGGCGGTATACATGCCGCCGCAGGAACCAGCGCCGGGGATGGCGTTGGCCTCGATGGCCTCGAATTCGTCGCGGTCGATCTTGCCGTTGGCATGAGCGCCGACGGCCTCGAAGACGGAGACCACATCGAGCAGTTTGCCTTGGATGCAGCCAGGAAGGATCGTGCCGCCATAGACAAAAATCGAGGGGCGATTGAGCCGGGCGAGGGCAATGAGAGCGCCGGGCATGTTTTTATCGCAGCCACCGATGGCGACGAGGCCGTCGAATCCTTCGCAGCCAGCCACGGTCTCGATGCTGTCGGCGATCACTTCGCGGGAGACGAGCGAATATTTCATGCCCTCGGTGCCCATGGAAATGCCGTCCGAGATGGTGATGGTGTTGAAAATGATCGATTTGCCGCCTGCCTGGTCAGTCCCGCGACCGGCTTCGACAGCGAGCTTGTGGATGTGCATGTTACAGGGTGTGACCATGCTCCAGGTGGAGGCGATACCGATCTGGGATTTGGCAAAATCCTCTTTTTTAAATCCGACCGCGTAAAGCATGGCGCGGGTGGGCGCGCGTTCGTCGCCGTCGAGAACGAGGGAGGAAAAGGGGCGGACTGCTTGTGAAGAGGTGTCTGACATTCCATTGCTATAGCAGGGTTATAAAAACTGTCGAGTGCTTCCCTAAAAAATGAAAAAATGCGGCGGAGAACGTTCTTTGAGCGGTTTTTTCTGAGTAATTTGATTTACACAAAGGAATCCGTCGCATAAATCGTAAGCGTTTTCCGAAAATGAGTCATCTTCCCTGGATTGTATTATTTACACCGCTAATTTCCGCCGCGCTGATAACGCTGTTTACGCGGCCATCGAAATTTTTGAGCACCGCATTATCTCTGGCAGCGGTAACCGTCTCTTTCGTGGGGAGCGTTTTGTTATTTCAGATGCCGGATCACGCTGCGGATGTGCAATTTTATTGGGTAAACGTGCCCGGGCTGGCCATTCCAATCGGCACATCGATCGATCAATTGACAAAATTGATGCTCCTCGTGGTGACTGGCATCGGCTTGCTCATTCATATTTATTCGGTGGGTTACATGAAAGAGGACGCCGGGCGTTCGCGCTATTTTGCGTCGTTGTCGCTCTTTATCTTTTCCATGCTCGGGATCGTGCTGGCGGATAATTTCGTGATGATGTTTATCTTCTGGGAACTGGTCGGGGTGAGTTCCTATTTGCTCATCGGCCATTGGTTTGAACGTCCCGCAGCGGCCGATGCGGCCAAAAAAGCTTTCCTGACCAATCGGATCGGCGATTTCGGCTTCATGATCGGGATTTTGTGCGTTTGGCTGGCCACGAATTCCATTGTCTTTAGCGAAGTCGAAGCCAAATGGGCGGGGCTGAATTTACCCACTTGGTTTCTCACGGTGGCCACTCTCGGGATATTCCTCGGTGCGATGGGTAAAAGCGCGCAATTTCCGCTCCATGTCTGGTTGCCCGATGCCATGGAAGGCCCCACCCCGGTGTCGGCTTTAATCCACGCGGCGACCATGGTGGCTGCGGGGGTTTTCATGCTGGCCAAAGTGTTTTTCCTCTTCATTCCGGCGGAGCTTACTTTGCAAATCATCACTTGGATCGGCATCGGCACGGCGGTTTTGGCCGCTCTGATGGCCACCCAGCAGGACGACATCAAACGCATTCTGGCGTATTCCACCCTGTCGCAACTCGGCTACATGGTCTGCGCCGTAGGCTTGGGCGCACCGCTCATCGGCATGTTCCATCTTTTTACCCATGCTTTTTTCAAAGCCATGCTTTTCCTCGGGGCAGGATCGATCATTTATGGTCTGCATCACGAACAAAACATCTGGAAAATGGGCGGTATCGCCAAAAAATTACCGATTACCTTTTTCACCTTCACCCTCGGCACGCTGGCTTTGACCGGTTTGCCCGGCTTGAGCGGTTTTTTCTCCAAGGATGCCATCATCGGAGTGGCATTCGCCGAAAATAAAATCGTCTTCGCACTCGCCGTTTTAGTCGCGGTGTTGACCGCTTTTTACATGTTCCGTCTCTGGTTTATCGCTTTTCTCGGCACTCCACGCAGTCCTGCTGCGGAGCACGCCCACGAATCGCCTCTCTCCATGACCATCCCGCTCCTGGTCCTGGCCATTCCGTCGGCCATCGCGGGCTACGGGTTCTTTATCAAGCATTTCCTCACCCTGCCCGATGAGCATCCGCCAAAAGTCGTCGTGATTACTGCCATCGGTGCCTTTGTCGCTGGCCTCGCTTTGGCCTACCTTCTTTACAAAGGCAAAACCAGGGACCCCATTTCCATTCCGCTTTTTGCCAATCGCTTTTACATCGACGGATTTTACAACCGCCTCATCCGGGCCACACAGGATTCTGCGGCTGTCATCACCGCCTTCCTCGATAAATGGTTCATCGACACCATTCTGGTCCGCGGACTCGCCGGGGGCGGGGTCTGGCTGAGCGGTTACGTTCTTCGTTTCCTGCAATATGGCAACGTCCAGGGTTACGCCATCCTTTTCGGAGCCGGAATCATCGCCCTGCTTTATTTCGTAGTCTTTGCCTAAATCGTGAATATCGACATTCTTCTCCATCTTATTATTCTCCTGCCGGTGCTCGGAGCCATCGCTCTGTTTTTCGGATTACCCGCGCGAAAAACTTCGCTCGCCGTTTCCATCGCTGGCCTCGTTCTCACTGCTTTTACCATTGCCGGTTACCTGCAAACCGAAGGCGGTTTCCAATTCCGCAGCAGTCTGCCCATTGTCGCCGAGTGGAACCTCAATTACTCCCTCGGGGTGGACGGTCTTAGCCTGGCCATGACCCTTCTCGCGACCATCGTCACCGTTGCCGCCGTCTGGTCCACTCCGAAAATTGAAAAAAACGAACCGCTCTTTTACGCCTGCTTGCTGTTTATTTCCGCAGGTGCCATCGGCGCGTTTCTCTCCCTCGACCTCTTCTTTTTCTACATCTTCCACGAACTGGCACTCATCCCCACTTTCCTTCTCATCGGCATCTGGGGCAGTGGTGAAAAACAGGCCGCCGCCTGGCAGATCACCATTTATCTTGCTCTCGGCAGCATTGTGCTTCTGGTCGGCCTCATTGGCGTTTATCTCGCCGTCCCGCCAGATTTACGCACCTTCGACATTCCCACTCTGCACGCCTTGGCCGAATCCAATGTTTTCCGTCCGGCCAGATGGATTTTCCCCACGCTTTTAGTTGGTTTTGGCATTCTTGTCTCGCTCTTTCCATTCCACACCTGGGCGCCCAAAGCGTATGCCTCCGCTCCAGCGCCTGCGGCCATGTTGCACGCAGGCGTGTTAAAAAAATTCGGACTTTACGGCCTGCTTCGCATCGGGATTCCACTCTTTCCGCTCGGCATCCAAAGCTGGGATTGGATCATCCTCATCCTTCTCATCGGCAATATCCTTTTCGTCGGCCTCGCCACGATTCATCAAAAGCAACTCGATACCCTGCTCGGCTACTCCAGCGTGATGCACATGGGCTACATTTACCTCGGTATCGTTAGCATGAATGCCATCGGTTTTAACGGAGCCGCCCTCCTCATCTTTGCCCACGGACTTTCCATCGCCGCTTTATTTGCCACCGCCGGTTTTCTTCGGGAAAAAACCGGCACCCTCGAACTCTCCGATCTCGGCGGCCTCGGCAAACGCACCCCCGTGCTCATGTTTTGCTTTGGACTGGCCGCCTTCGCCTCCATCGGACTTCCTGGATTTGGTAATTTCGCCGCCGAGATCCTCGTCTTTTTTGGCGCATTTAGCAGCGGCTTCGAAGCCAACGCCTTCGTCTCCGGCAGATTTAACTTCCATCAAATCGCCACTTTCATCGGCCTCTGGGGCGTGGTCATTTCCGCCGTTTACATGCTCCGCGCTTATCGCAAAATCTTCATGGGCGACCTCCTCCCACGCTGGGAAAACCTCACCGATATCGCCGGAACTTACAAAATCCCCCTCCTCCTTCTCCTCGGCGCACTGCTCTTTATCGGTCTCGTTCCCCAAAGCTTCCTCAATCTCGTCGGCCCAACCCTTTTAAACTTGCTGCCCTAGTCCATGATCTCACCGCTTGTCCTCGAGACCTCCGTCCTTTTTCTCGGCCTCTGTATTCTTTTATTAGAGGCTTTTGTGCCCACGCCGGACCGCAAAGCTTTCGCCTGGCTCGGCATTGTCGGTCTCAGCGTCGTCCTCGTGCTCAGTTTTTTCACCTCCCAGACCGATCAACTCGGCGGATTTTACGTCACCGACAGCATCGGCATCTTCTTTAAACAGCTCGCCATTCTTACCACCATCGTCGTGCTCATTCTCAGCACCGAATACACCGAAACGATCAAAAAGTTCGTTTCCTCCGAAAAGCCTGGAGCCGGCCTGGGTGAATTTTATGCCCTCCCGGTTCTCGTCTGCACCGGCCTGATGTGGATGGCTTCCGCCGCCGATTTCATCATGATTTTTGTCTCCCTGGAGCTGGTCACCATCGGATTTTACATTCTCGTCAGTTACCTCCGCAAAAGCCGCGCCTCCCTCGAAGCCGGGACCAAATACCTCATTCTCGGCGCCCTTTCCACCGGCATCCTCGTTTACGGCATTACCTGGGTTTTTGGTGTCACTGGCGAGACCGATCTCAAGGCCATCGGCATCGCCGCCGCCTCCGTCTCCCCCAACAATCAGATCGGACTCCTCTTTGGGGTCACCCTCGTGCTCGTCGGTCTGGGCTTTAAAATCGCCGCCGCCCCCTTCCAATTTTGGGTGCCCGATGTCTATCAAGGCGCACCCACTCCCATCACCGCCTTCCTCTCTGTCGGCTCCAAAGCCGCCGGATTCATCGTTCTCATCCGTTTCCTCACCGTCATTCTGCCCGTCCCCGGCATCGGCGAAAAAGTCACCGCCGGCCTCACCGTCCTCGCCATTGCCACTCTGATATATGGCAACTTCGCCGCCCTGCCGCAGACCAACCTCAAACGTCTCCTCGCTTACTCCAGCATCGCCCACGCCGGTTACCTCCTCATTGCCATCGTCGCCCTGGCTCAATTTGCCGATGCTGCCCAGCAAGCCATCTCCTTTTATCTGGCCACTTATCTGGTCATGACCCTTCTCAGCTTTCTCGTCCTCATCCTCGCCAGCAACAAGCTGGGTGGCGACGACATCTCCCATTTCAATGGCCTCGCCAAAAAGAGTCCTTTGCTCGCCTTTGCCATGCTCGTGGCCATGATCTCCCTCGCTGGTGTGCCGTTTACCGCCGGATTCTTTGGCAAATTTATGATCTTTAAAGTCGCCCTCGAAGCCCAATTGTATTGGCTGGTCGGTCTCGGCGCCATCAGCGTCGGATGCGGCTTCTACTACTATTTAAAAGTTGTCAAAGCCATGTATTGGAACGCTTCCAACGGCGACACCGCAGAGACCTTCACTTTTACCACGCTTGCCCGCACCACGATTTACGCCGGGATCGCCGCGATCTTTTTCCTCGGTATTTACCCCGCCCCCATCCTCGATTTGTTATCGAAGTAAAAAAAGAAATAGGTCTTGGAAATCCTCCAAGACCTATTCCTTTTCGAGCGTCGTTGCTGGCGGGTTATTGTCCCTGACCCAGCGAATAGCCGGGTATGCCGTCGAAGTTGTAAAGCAATTCCATCTTCACAAATTCGAGGCCGGCATTTGTGATGCGTTCGAGCAGCGAGATGACGGCTTGATGCGCAAGCGGTTTGGGCGCGTCGGCGGGTAGATTGAAGCGACAGCGATACACGTCCACGCAGAATGTTTCGGCGTGACCCTTCGGCCACACTGCCATCCCACGGTTGGAAAGCATGTCGAGCTTGAGGCCGTCGTCTTCGAGGGGCTGAAGTTTCGCGGCAAGCGCATCGGGGCGGCCAAGGAATTCGATAAACACATCCGCACCCGTCAGTTCCTTGATCTCGGTGGAGCGCACGTAGGTGGGGGCGACGATTTCTGGCATTCCCGCAGCACTGGCATAGCTGGCTGCCTTGAGTTTTTCGGGCTTCTGCCCCAGGCGGTCCACCACGGCCTGGGCAAATTCTTTCGTGCCGACTTTTTCCTTGCTCACGCCATCTTTGAAAATGTCGTAGGTATGCACGCCGTCTTCGATGGCCTTGAGCCAGGCGTTGTGCGCACGCTCGGCGATATCGTATTGGCCGAGGTGAACGAGCATCAGAATCGAGCCCAGGAAAAGTCCCGACGGATTTGCCAGGTTTTGTCCGGCGCGCCGCGGTGCGGAGCCGTGAATGGCCTCGAACATCGCAGCCTCGGTGCCAATGTTTGCGGAGCCCGCGAGACCGACCGAACCGGCAATTTGCGCAGCGACATCAGAAAGAATGTCGCCGTAAAGATTCGGCATCACAACGACGTCGAACATTTCCGGCGTGTCGGCGAGTTTGGCCGCACCGATGTCCACGATCCAATGTTCCTTCTCGATCTCGGGATAATGTTCGCCCACTTCGTCGAACACCTTGTGAAACAGACCGTCGGTGAGCTTCATAATGTTATCCTTCGTAAAGCAGGTCACTTTCTTGCGTCCATTGCGGCGCGCGTAATCGAAGGCGTAGCGGACAATTTTTTCCGTGCCGGGACGGGTGATCAGCTTGAGGCATTGCATCACGTCGATGGTCTGACGATGCTCGATGCCGCCATAGACGTCCTCTTCGTTTTCGCGCACGACGACCACGTCCATCTTCGGATGTTTCGTGGCGATGAACGGATAATACGAGACGCAGGGACGAACGTTTGCGTAAAGCCCCAGCGCCTTGCGAGTGGTGACGTTAAGGCTTTTGAACCCGCCGCCTTGTGGAGTGGTGATGGGTGCTTTGAGAAATACTTTGGTGCGGCGGAGCGATTCCCAGGCAGAAGGATCGATCCCGGCGGAGTTGCCGCGCAGGTAAACTTTTTCGCCGATTTCGATGGTTTCAATGTCCAGGCGGGCGCCGGCTTCTTGAATGATGTGGAGGGTGGCGGCCATGATTTCTGGGCCGATGCCGTCGCCGTGAGCTACTGTTATTTTGGCTGTTGTGTTCATAAATGGATTTAAAAAATAAAGGGAAAACTTATTTGTTGGCGATGATTTTTTTGCATTTTCCTCATTGGAAAAGGACCAATTCGGAACAAACAGAGTCTTTCATGGAAAATGACGGCGACTTTACGCGAGCACAAAAAACCTGCAAGCCAGAAAACAAGGGAAGTTTGAAGTGGCGACCGACTGTTTTTCGTCTTAAGAAGTAAAACCGTCGCTTCCGCCACTTGCCCCTTGGGGAATCGCATCGGAGGGTAATAGGTCTTATGGGACCTATAAGAACTATGCCTATGGCGCCGCAACCTGAGTTTGCCGGGTTAAGGAGCGCACCCGATGGCCTCGCTGTGGAATACTTGGCGAGGCGATCTACGATTCGCCCAATGCGCTGCCCGAAAGATGGCCCCCCCGCTGACAAACGGTTTATCCGGCAGCGGCGAGGCAAAGTTCCTTGACCCCGGCGAGGTCGAGCTTGCCGGTGCTGAGAATGGGGATTTTTTCAATCTGCGAAATCGTTTTTGGAATCCAGAGATTCGGAATGCCAGCGTCGCTGAGTTTTTTGCGGAGCACTGTCGCGTCGATGGGCACGGTGGTGAGAAGGATGATGGCCTCGCCTTTGACTTCATCCGGCACGGCGCCAATGGCGATTTTACGATCCCCCGAGGGGTCGATCTCCATGGTTTCGGAGATGGCACTTTCCAGGGTTTCGTGAGGCACCATTTCCCCGCCGATTTTGGAAAAACGAGAAAGTCGCCCTTCGATAAAGAGGAATCCGTCATCATCCATGCGGGCGAGGTCGCCGGTGCGGAACCATCCGTCGTGGAGGACTTCGGCGGAGCGCACCGGATCGTTGAGGTAACCGGAGAAGATGTTGGCTCCCTTGATCCATAACATGCCGGTGTCGTGGAGAGAGAGGGGGGCGCCGGTCTCGGGATGGGTGATGCGGATGGCCTGGCCAGAGAGAAGTTTGCCGACGCTGCCGAGGCGGTTGGAGGGTTGGATGGAGTCGTCGTGCCGCGAGGGGAGGGGATCGGGGAGGTTGGTGCTCACGGCGGGCGAAGTCTCGGTGAGTCCGTAGCCTTGATAGACCGGGATGCCGAATGTTTTTTCGAAGGCGGCGGCGAGTTCGTTCGGGAGTTTCTCGGCGCCGGTGACGAGGAGGCGGATGGTGCGGAGTTGCTCCGGGGTGGCTTTGCGGATATACCCACGCAGAAAGGTGGGGGTGGAGCAGAGGAGGGTGACCTGATATTTTTCGATGAGCTCGATGTTTTTGACCGTTTCGAGAGGCGATGGGTAGGTGACGGAGCGCAGCCCTTCGATGAGGGGATACCAGAGGGTGACGGTGCATCCGAAGCTATGAAAGAAGGGAAGGGAGGCGAGGATGGTGGAGCGGGGTTCGAGGTTAAGCATGGAGCCAAACTGGGCGACATTGGCCAGGAGATTGCGATGGCTTAGGGCGACGCCTTTGGGTTCGCCGGAGCTGCCGGAGGTAAAAAGGAGGACAGCTTCTTTATGATCGCCAATCTTGGGGAGGCCGATGAGACGGGTGATCAGCCAGCCGGGAGTAACGGCGGCAACGAGGCGCCAGGCGATGATTTGCGGCTTGAGCAGGGGAAGGATTTCTTCGAGATGAACGACTTTTTCGGGCCAGGGAATTTGCTCAAAACGGCTGCGGACGAGTTTGGCGGTGACGGCCACTTCGATTTCTCCCCGGCGAATCGCGGAGTCGAGGGAGGCGCGTCCGGCGGTGAGGTTGAGGTTGACGGGCACTTTATCGGCGAGAACGATGCCGAGATTGGCGATGACGGCGCCTTTTCCCGGGGGAAGCACCACGGCGATGCGTTTGCCGGGGAAATTATGGCGGAGATAACCGGCAAAAGCGAGGCCGACTGCAAGCAGGGTGCCACGGGTGAGCTGAGCGCCGTCCATGCCATCGATCACAGAAATTTCGCCCTGGCCGCGCCGCAATCCCTCGATGCAGGCGGTGCCGAGATGGCCGCGTAATTCACTGCGCAACTGGTAGGCGGCTTCGCCGAGGATTTGGAGTTGTTCGCGAACGACAGCGACGTTGGCTTCTTCCGCCGGGATGGGTTTTCCGAAATAAACGGTGACGGAATAGGGTATTTTTGAGGGCCATTTTGTAAAGTAACGTCCGCCTTTAAAAGAGAAAATCGATCCCCAGAGGCGGTCGAGCCAGACGGGAACGACGGGTGCCCCGGCGCGGCGGGCGATCAGTTCAAAGCCTTTTTTTATCTTGAGAAGAGTGCCCGAACGGCTGAGTTCGCCCTCGGGAAAAATGCAGACCACTTCGCCGGCGGCAAGTTTTTCGGAGGCAAGCCGGATGGCATCCCTCGCCTGCACCTCCGAGATGGGGATGGCTTCGACCCAGCGTAAAATGGGGTTGAGCCATTTGATTTCGTAGATGGATTTAAAGACAAGGAAACGGATCGGACGCGGGCAGGCGAGTTGCAGGACAACGGCATCGATATAGGTAAGATGATTGGGCACGAGCAGCACGCCGGTGTGGCTGGGGAGAAAGTTCGCGCCCTGGCTCACGACTTTGTAAATAAAGTGGGAGAGAAACCAACGCAGGAGACGGAGTGGGAGGGGAAGTTGTTTACTGGAAGCCATGGCTTGGGAGCATACAAAAAATCGGGGATATCGCCACCAAAAATTAGCCGCTAATATTGAATGGTAATTAGAGGAGGCAGGCGGTATTTTTTTGAGAAAGAATGAAGCCACCCTCCCCTGCCCAAGCTGAAATCCCCGCGCATCGCATTACGCTGACCTGGCAGGAACGCCTGGCCCGGCTTTCCCCATTTGGTCTGGGACACCGCAAACCCAAGCATTTCCGCGACATGCTGGGTGTGCTGTGGCGCAATCGCGACAACCTGCCTTATGCCTGGAAAGTGATCACGCGCGGGGTCTGCGACGGCTGCGCACTGGGCGTCGCCGGGTTGCACGATTGGACGATTGATGGTGTCCACCTGTGTATGACGCGGCTCAATCTTTTGCGTCTGAATACTGTCTCCGCCTTGGACGAAACACATCTCGCCGATGTCGTGGCCCTGCAAAAACTCGACAACGCCGCCCTCCGCGATCTCGGCCGTCTGCCCTATCCATTCGTTCGTCGTCGTGGCGAAAGCGGTTTTTCCAGGGTGACCTGGGAGGAGGCTTTGCAGCGTCTTGGCGGACGCATTCGCCTCACCGATCCGAAGCGGCTGGCTTTTTTTATCACGGCTCGCGGAGTGACCAACGAAGTGTATTACATGGCCCAAAAAGCGGCGCGTTTCCTCGGCACGAATCACGTGGATAATGCTGCCCGGCTGTGTCACGCACCGTCCACCGTGGCGATGAAAGAAATGCTCGGCGTAGCGGCTTCGACCTGCGATTACCACGATTGGATGGGCACCGATCTCATCGTTTTTTTCGGTTCCAACCCGGCCAACGATCAGCCGGTGAGCACAAAATATCTGCACCTTGCCCGCAAACAGGGGACGAAAGTCGTTCTCGTAAATCCCTATCTCGAACCCGGCATGAAACGCTACTGGGTGCCCTCGAATTTCGATAGCGCACTTTTTGGCAGCGATCTCGCCGATTTTTGGTTCCCGGTGCAACCCGGGGGCGATGTGGCTTTTCTTTATGGAGTGCTCAAAGTGCTTAGCGCGCGTTCGGCGATTGATCGCGCCTTTATCGACGAACACACGGTGGGCTATGAAAAATTACTCACCAAAATCGAAACTCTCGGCTGGCCCGAGATCGAGGAGGGCGCCGGTTTGTCTCGTGCCAGCATGGTGGCATTTGCCGATCTCGTCGCGGGGGCTCGCAACGGCGTCCTCGTCTGGAGCATGGGCATTACCCAAAGCCCCAGCGGCGCGGACGGTGTGCGGATGATTCTAAACCTCGCCCTTGCCCAAGGCTGGATCGGACGGGATAAATGCGGTGCCATGCCCATTCGCGGGCATTCCTCCGTGCAAGGTGGAGCCGAGATGGGATGTTATTCGACCGCACTGCCGGGAGGTAAACCGATTACAAAGGAAAATCTGGCCGCGCTCGAGCAACAATATCAATTTCCCCTGCCGCATTGGATCGGCCATACCACACCCGAAATGGTTGAAGCCGCGCACCGGGGCGAGCTGGATGTTTTTTACAGCCTCGGCGGCAACCTGCTCCGCACCATGCCCGAGCCTGCTCACGTGCGACAGGCGCTGGCTCGCATTCCGGTGCGGGTGCATCAGGACATTATCTTGACCGATCAAATGCTGATCGATCCCGCCGACACGGGCGAGGAAGTCTGGTTGCTCCCGGCCAAGACGCGTTATGAACAGGACGAAGGCGGGGTGGAAACCAGCACCGAACGGCGCGTCATGTTTTCGCCCGAGATCCCGCGTCAGGTGGGTGAGGCGCGGGCCGAATGGAAGATTCTGCGCGACGTGGCGGCAGCCGCTCATCCCGAGCGGGCGCACTTGCTGGGAGGAGCCGATGGCTGGAAATTGCGGGAGGAAATCGCCCGCGTCGTTCCTTTTTACGAAGGTATCCAGCATTTCCGTAAAACCGGCGACGCCTTTCAATATGGCGGACGCCATCTGTGTGCCGGCGGTCAGTTTCCGTTGCCCGGAGGCCGGGGGCTTTTTACCTTTCCCGCTCTCCCGCCGCCCGTGCCGTCGGATGGCGGTTTTCATCTTAGCACCCGACGCGGCAAGCAGTTTAATTCGCTCATTTACGCCGAGGTCGATCCCCTCAACGGCGCTCCCCGCGATGCTGTGCTGATGAATGCGGACGATGCCACCATCTTGCATCTCATTCACGGCGACCGCATCGCTCTTACCAATCCGCTGGGCCGCTTCGAGGGCACGGTTTTTCTCGCTCCCATCGCCCCCGGCAGCCTGCAAGTGCATTGGCCCGAGGGGAATCATCTCCTCGCCCGCGACTCCCTGGAACTGGCCAGCCACACCCCCACCTACACCGGGCGGGTGCAGGTGGCCCGCCTCCTCGAAACCGTTTCCAAAAAAGAATTGGCCCACGCATGAGCACGGTCGATGTGCCGGTGACCCGTTGGCCCGGTGGTCTGGTGGAAAATGACGTTATCGCCGCCGAGGAACCGCTCGAAATTCGCGTCAACGGGCGCAGCATTGCGATCACCATGCGCACGCCCGGGAACGACCGGGAATTGGCCGCTGGATTTCTGCTCACGGAAGGTATTATCCAGCAGCCCGACGATGTGCGCGACATTCTCCTTTGCCGCGACCTGCCCGAAGCCCAGGCGGGCAACGTGGTCGATGCTCTGCTCGCGGCAACGGTGCAGGTCGATCTGGCAAAACTTACCCGCCATGTTTTTGGTTCGTCGAGTTGCGGTTTGTGCGGCAAGGCCACACTCGATGCCATTTTTCAAAACGTCGCTCCCATCTCCGGCGGACCCCAACTTACCCCCGCTTTCCTCACTTCTTTGCCCGGACGATTGAGGATGTCGCAACCGGGATTTGCCATCACCGGTGGTCTCCATGCCAGCGCACTTTTTTCCGCCGCGGGCGAATTGTTAGTCGTGCGCGAGGATGTGGGGCGTCACAACGCGCTCGATAAAGTGCTGGGCTGGGCGATGCTGCAAAATCGTCTCCCGCTGGGAGGGACTATTCTGCTCGTCAGTGGCCGGGTTTCCTTCGAGTTGGTGCAAAAAGCTCTCATTGCAGGCATCCCCTGGATCGCTGGTATCGGTGCGCCTTCGAGTCTGGCCGTGGAGTGCGCCGCACGCGGTGCCCAGACGCTGGTCGGTTTTCTAAAATCCAACCGATTCAATCTCTACACCGGTCGTGAACGTCTGCGCGACTAACCTTTCCCGCAGGTTCCTGGTTGCGAAAACGCGCACGTGTGGTTCCGTTGCCACGACCATGCATCTTCGTTTACTTATCCTTGGCACAACGCTCTCCGTTTTCGCCGCACCGCTGGCCGCGCAAAGGGTCGAAAAAGCCATCCCTATAGAAAAAGACACCCGCTCCGATATTCCCCTCGTCGCTTTCCGGCAGGGAGCCGTCTCCATGACGGTTAATCCCACGGAATCCATTTCCAAGGAGACACCCGGCAGAACCACCCATCTTCTCCAGCAACGGGCCTCCCTCGCAGTCGTCCAGGCATTGTCCACCTGGCTATATTTTTCTTACGATGCCGGTCTCGCCCTCCGCTCCCAGGAAGTGCAGGCCGGGCAGCAACCCGATCAATCCTCCGCCACTCTCGCCCTGCTCAATCGACCCGCCCTCACCTGGAAACCCCGGCCCGGCGTCGAAACCGAAGTCGCATGGGAAACCCGGCAAAATTTGCATCATCAAAAAGATCCCGAAACCGCCGAGGCCGCCGTCATCCAGGGAAAAGTGCAGATCGCCCCTCCCACCGTTATCGGCGCGAGTTACCGCCACGAAACCGCCGATCCCAATCGCACCACCCAGGTGCGACGCCAGGCCGGCCGGCTCACCACCGAGACATCACTCCCCGGCATCCCCGTCCGCCTGCAAATCAATCCCGGCGTGGAATCCTCCCGCACCAACGACGCCGAACCGGTCATCCGTAATTTCGTCGAAAGCGCCATCATCTGGACCGTGGACGACGCCACGCGGCTAACCTTCGGAACAGGTTTCGCAGGTGGCAGAAACGTCAGTTCCTCCGAATCGGGCTACATCGAACTTCAACACATCATCCGTCCACGCACCGCCCTCGAAATGCGCGCCTCCGCTTTCAACTCCGGGGTCAACGACGCGGGCGAAGGCCTCGCCCTCTCGGCGGGTTCCCGCATCAGCCTCGCCGAAGCCCTCAGCGCCGGATTAAGTGTGCGCTATAAAATGGATGAAAACCGGGTGGCAGATCGTCCGCGCAGCGAAACCTTTCTCTCCGTGTCGGTCAACGGCTCTTTCTAGCCCGAGTGCCCGCATCCCAGGCGCATGGCTCGTTTTCTCATCGCTTTCGATAAATTCAAAAATTCACTCAGCGCGCAGCATGCCTGCCAGTTGGCCGGGGAAAGCATCACCCGAAAACATCCGCAGGCAGAGATCGACCTCTGCCCGCTCACCGATGGCGGCGAGGGATTCGGAGAAATCCTCACCGACAGTGTCGGTGGAACCTGGCAAATACATCAAGTCACCGGCCCCCGTGGCAAATCCGTCGAAGCCGGTTGGGGCTGGGTGACACCTGCAAAAATTCCAGCGCTGGTTGGGAAATATTTCCCCGCCGGGCAATCCCTCGCCCTCCTCGAAATGGCAGCCGCCAGCGGTTTGGCGGCCCTACCTTCCGCCGAGCGCGACCCGTGGCAGACGCAGACCATCGGGGTGGGGGAATTACTTCTCGCCGCCACTGCCGCCGGGGCGGGTGCAATTTTACTAGGCATCGGAGGCAGCGCCACCAACGACCTCGGCCTGGGGGCGCTCCAGGCTTTGGGATTGCAGGCGTTGGACGGGCGCAACCAGTCCGTCCCGTTTTCCAGTCCGATCCATTGGCCGCGTATCGCCGCTTTTTCCGGAGGATTACCCCGCGCATTGCCGCCACTTTTTATCGCCTGCGATGTGGAAAATCCCTTGTTGGGAGAAAAGGGTGCCGCTGCCATTTATGGTCCGCAAAAAGGCTTGCGAGCTGCCGACGTGGAAAAACTGGATGCCGAAGCCCGCCGCATCGCTGGGTTAATGGCAGAGTTTTTTCAGAAGGACTCCAACTTGGCGGAGACGCCGGGAGCGGGTGCGGCGGGGGGTCTGGCTTTTGGATTGCTTTGTGCGGCCAACGCGCGCCTCCTCCCGGGTGCGGAGCTGGTTTTCGACTGGCTGGATGTGGTTTCGCGCCTGCAAAAAGCCGATTATGTAATCACCGGGGAGGGGCGGTTCGATGCCAGCTCGCTCAGCGGCAAAGGCCCGGGTCGTCTCGCTGAACTAGCTTTGCAACACGGCAAAAAAGTCCATGTTTTTGCAGGAGCCGTGGCGGATGATTTGCCAGTGCCAGCAGGAATGCAAATAAAGGCGATAACACCGCAGGATTACCCGTTGGAAAGAGCCCTGCGGGAGGCCGGTGTGCTTTTGCAAAAAACCGTGGCGGAGACAACTCTGTGGTAAGCTTGAGATAGGTTATACGATATCCTTCATCCGGCGCCGTTCCTTTTTTATGCTGTCTTATCCACGCCTTAATCTTTATCGGTGAAGCTTGTGCTGGCTCTGCTTTTTCTCTTTTTAACCTCTCTCCCTGGGATAGTGCTGGCGCGCCAAATCCTGCCCGCTGGACGGCTGACCGCTCAGATCGGGATTGCCATGGTCGTGGGTCTTATGCTTCAGCTCTGGCTGCCGCTGATCACCAGCGCGTTGTTTGGTATCGATGTCGGCCCCTGGCTGGCTTTGGTGGCGATGGTCCTGATCATCGGCATCGGAATAAGTAAAAAAATGCCGCTGCTTCCCGAGTGGCGCAGGCCCGAGAATCGCCCGAATAAAAGCGTTCTCGTGATTTTTCTCGCGCTCTGGGGATTGATCGGCTGGTTGTTTTACACTCATAATTTGCGATCCACAGCGGAGGGATTGTCCTCGGCGGGCATCAGTTGGGAGGATCAATCTTTTCACGCGATGCTGGCAGCGGGTTTTCTTTGGTCGGATAACTTGCGCGCGTTGGAATATCCGCATTTCCAGGGCTGGCCCCTGGGATATCCGTTTCTCTCCGATTTACTCCCGGCCACATTGGTCAAGCTGGGGGCGACTTTGGGCCAGGCTTTCTGGTGGAGCGCCTGGTATGCGGCGACGGCGTTTGTGCTGCTTTTTCTCGCGTTGGCCCGGCAATGGATCGGCGGCGGGATGCGCGGGATGGTGGCGTTGCTGCTTTTTCTCACCGCTTCGGGCCTGGGATTCGTTGATTTTATTCGGGAAGCCTGGGGAGGTCTGGAGTGGCCCGAGGTGTTGATCCGTCACGATTACGCCAACGGCTGGGAGTTGGGGCTGCATTATCACAATCCGCTGGTGGGCGTGCTTTTGCCGATGCGCACCTCCTTGTTTGGAATGCCGGTGGTGATGGCGCTTTTACTTCTCACCCAGGATTTGCTCGACCCTCGAAAAAGTTCGCGCGCTGGCTGGTGGCTGGTCGGGGTGTTGGTGGGTTTGCTGCCGTTGATCCATGCGCATTCGCTTTTGGTGATCGCCGTGCTGGCCGCGGTGCTACTACCTTTTCACTGGCGCACTTTGCCTTGGCGACAGGCACTCCCGGCGGTGGGGCTGGCCTTGGTTTTGGCAGCGCCGCAGATTCTTTGGACGAAAAGTCAGATGGAGATTTCGGAGCCATTTATTCGCTGGCACCCAGGCTGGATGTTTGGTGGCTCCACACCGGGCGAATGGGTGGCGTATTGGTGGAAAAACGGCGGCCTGCGTCTCCCCCTCGGTTTGCTTTGCTGGGTGTGGGCGTCGCCGGAACTTCGTCGCCAGACGCTTCCGCTTTTAATCTGGCTGCTGCTGGCCAATCTGGTGGCTTTTCAGCCTTTCGCTTACGATAATATCAAGCTACTCATTTTTGCCGACATGGCCCTCGTTTTGCTCATCGTGCAGCGTCTGGCAGGCTGGTGGCCGCGCGGTCCGGCAACGCGGATCGCTATCGTGGCGCTGGCTATTTTGCTATCAGCCTCGGGCATTCTTTCCATTGCCCGGGAGCTGCGTCTGCAATCGCTCATCGTGAGCTGGGAAGGGGTGGCTTTTGCCGAAACGGTGCGGGCGCAAAGTCAACCACGGGATATTTTTCTCACCGGCAGCGAACTCACCCATCCCGTTCCGGTGCTCACCGGGCGTCCGCTCGTGCTGGGCTACACAGGTTGGCTCGGACAGCACGGCGTCCCGCTGGGAACCCGTCCAGACGATGTGCGGGCAATGTATGCGGGAGGCGAAAATGCGGCGGCTTTACTCAAAAAATATCAGGTGCGCCATGTGGTGATCGGACCTGCCGAGCGCCGCGAATTTCCCATTCTGAACGAGGGCTACTTCGCCAGTCTGGCCACCGTAATTTTTACCGTGGGCGACTATTCTCTATATTCTTTACCCGAGATGAGTGCCCGCAATTGAGCCACCAATTCCTGGGCTTTGCCGCCAAATTTACCGAGCGACACACTCGGCTCCCCGCCGTAACGCTCGCGAAAATGAATCCGCACGTGGCTCTCGCGAATTTTGGGATTTTTCCGGAACAAAACTGCCAGAGCGACGTTGGCCAGGAAAAAACTGGCCGGTATGCGATCCATCACGTCGCGCAAAATATCGGTGCGCATGAGTCGATACGGCACGTTGGCATCCACGCAATTGACCCCGCAGCTTAGAGCCAGGGTCAGACGCAAAACCCGGCTGGCCACCACCCGACGCCAGCCATCGTCCCGCGCCACGCGCCGGCCGTAGATGACGTCGTTATTTTTGCGCAGGCGCCAGAGTCGAAAAAAATATTGCGGATCGCATTGTCCGTCGGAGTCGATCTGCATCACCCACGGAATCCCCCGCGCACTGGCTTCGCGATAGCCTTGCAAGCAGCTTTGACCGTGCCCGCGATTTTCCCGCGAAAGAATTTCCAGGCGCAGCCCAAGTTGCGCCTGCAACCGTTTCAACACTTTGAGCGACTCGTCTTTTGACCCGTCATCGATGGCGAAAAAGACAAAATTTTCCGTCCAATTCTCCACTTCGGTGAACCATTCCATCACCACTTTGCGCACCGATGCCTGCTCGTTGTAAACGGGCATGATAATGATTAATTCCGGCTGGCTCAGGTTCATCCAGTCTCATGTCTAAACGTAAAAAAGCCGCACCTCCACCTCTTTCGCTTTGTTTCACGGCTCTTTTTGGCCGGCATTTTTCGGAAAAGCCAGCAAAGCCCAGCCCGCCAGAAATCCGAGACCGCCCACCGGAGTTACCGCACCCAGCCAGCGCATGCCGCTAAGCGAGAGCACGTAAAGTGATCCCGAAAAAATCAGCAACCCGAAAAAAAAGGACCACCAGGCAGCGCGGAACTTCGGGTATTCCCGGCTGATCGCCAACAACACCACGGCATGAACCAAATGATAAAGCGATGCGGTGCCAAACGTTTTCACCGTGTCCAGCGCTTCCAGTCGCGCTTGCAACCCGTGCGCACCGAAAGCACCGATGCCCACGCCCAGAAACCCCAGGATGGCGGCCACGCGAAATGCGGTGGAAGATGTCATTCGGCGAGTCCTTTTTTGAAAAATTGCAAGGTGAGATCGCGTTCCCGCGCGTGATCGACCATGGGCAGGGGATAACCCGGTGCGAGCGACTTGCCATCCGCGGGCGGCTCGGCAAATTTCTTCGGATCAACCCCCACCAGTTCGGGCAGCCATTTTTTAATAAATGCCCCCTTTACATCGAAGCGCGCGGTTTGCGTCCAGGGATTTTGAATGCGGAAATACGGTGCCGCATCCGCTCCCGTGCCTGCGCTCCACTGCCACCCGCCGTTGTTGGAGGCGATCTCTCCATCGAGAAGGTTTTGCGCAAAGTAACGTTCGCCCTGCAGCCAGTGAATGTGCAGATCTTTGGTGAGAAACATGGCCGTGATCATCCGCAAACGATTATGCATGTAACCCGTGGTATTGAGCTGACGCATCGCAGCATCGACGATGGGAAAACCGGTCTCGCCACGAGCCCAACGTTCAAAAGCTTTTTCGTCCTCCCGCCATTCCACGCGCTCGTATTTCGGGCTGAAATTGCGATCCAACACCTCGGGATGATGCCAGAGCAATTGCTGGTAAAACTCGCGCCAGATGAGTTCGGTGATGAATAAATTCGCACTGTCACGCTCGAGCGCGGTGCCTTTTTCCGCCGCCTCCTGGCACTTCCCATAAACCTCGCGAGCCGAGAGCAACCCCCAGCGTAAATCCTGGGAAAGACGCGACCCGCCATCCTCGGCGGGCAGGTTGCGGACAGTCCCATAACGAAAAAGTGGAGCGGAAAGAAACTGTTTTAATCGATCCCGCGCCGCGCGTTCGCCTGGAGTGATTAATTTCAGGCCAGGGTCGCTCAAACCCCAGGTGGCCAGCGTGGGCAGAGGCAGGGAAATGATGTCTGCCGGCGTGCGCAACGTCCGGGGGGCACGTCGAAGCGTGGGTTTGTCGAGTTTGCGCCAGGCTCTCGAATAAGGCGTAAATACCCGGAACACCCCACCCGTTCCCGTCCGCACCTCATCGCGCTCGTGAATGGCCACATCTTGATGAGCGAACCAGGCGCAGCCCTCATCGGCGCACATTTCGGCGACTGATTGCTCGGTTTTTCTTCCATGCGGATCGGGATCGCGATTGGTATGCAACCCGGTGGCCCTGGTTTCTCGAATCAGCTTTCGCAAAACTTCCACCGGGTCGCCCTGTCGTATGATTAATCGCCCGCCCAACGTCGCGATGTTGGCCGAGAGCGACTCCAGACAACCGCAGAGAAATTGCTGACGCCCGGGACCCGTCCAACGATGACTTTTTTTCCATTCGCTCAAAATATAAACCGGGACGATGTCGGTATCGTCGGCAAGCGCAGCGTGCAGCGAGGTGTTATCGGTGAGACGCAGATCGCGCCGGAACCAGTGGATGTGCATGGTGCCAAAAACTACGCCCAAAACTTCCTCCAGGCTACTTTTCCCTCACAAAAAAAGCGACGGCCTCCCGGTTTTTTCCGAAAGGCCGTCGTGATGTCCGACGATAAGCCGAATTCTGTCACTCCGCCGGTTACCCGGATGAGCTGACGATCATTTATCTCAGCCAGCCGGGGCTGACCGCCGAATCTTGCGATTCTGATGCGACTATTACCCGGAGATACCCCCGTTGCCGGGGATGGGCAGGCGGCCCGTTCTCCTGTTTTGTCTTGCACCACATGGGGTTTATCCTGCCTCCCCGATTGCTCGTGGAGCGGTGGGCTTTTACCCCACCTTTTCACCCTTACCTGGCGATTGCTCGCCGGGCGGTTTATTTTCTGCGACACTTTCCGTCACGCCCGGCTTGGACCGGGGTGCCCGCATGTTTTATGCGGCATGTTGCCTTTTGGTGTTCGGACTTTCCTCCAGCCACTTTTACAAGCAACCAGCGATCGTCTGTCGGACACCAGCAACTTAGCAGAGAAAATGAAAGAAGCATTTCATTTTTAGCCCTGCGACGGCACCTTTTGCGCACTAGCTGACAATCCTTCATTTAGTGATCCGATGCGACGTGTCCAGGCAGCGATCAATCACCGATTTGTCGCGGGTAGGGTAGGCGTCTCGCCTGCCGCCGAGGGCATCTTGCCCTCGGCCAACCGCAGCGGGAAAGGCAAACCGATGGATCGCCTCGCCAATCTCTCCCTTCGGAACACGGGAGGCAGTCAAAATGCGTGGCATTCGAGGCTGCTAGCATGTTAATCGGCCTTATTCCGTGTCAAACCAGCCTGCGCGCGGGCAAGCCAAGGATTATTGAGGGTAATTGTGCAAAAAGAACCAATATTTAGCCTTGACCGCTTAAACAAATTCCGATAAGGAATTCCCTGTTAGTCGTCAACCCAAAACCCTAAGCGAAAACTCCACCTTATGAACGATAGAGAAACCGCCCGCTACGACATATTTGGCCGCGCTGAGACTTTTGGCATCATTAACACAGCCGACTTCACCCTAGGCAGCATCACCG
>JBBRFA010000039.1:0-26793 GCA_038225185.1 Chthoniobacterales bacterium | reverse complement strand
TGGGCGCCGTCATCGCGCTTACCCGCTCCCAGATCGAGCAAATAGGCGGCTGGCAGGTTCTCTCCGATTATCTTGTCGAAGATTATCAACTGGGTCATCTTCTAGCGCAAAAAAACGTCCCCGTCGCTCTCGCCTCCAGTGTTGCCCAGTTCGATAACGATCCTCTC
The DNA here is from genome assembly GCA_038225185.1 of Chthoniobacterales bacterium. Classification (GTDB taxonomy): domain Bacteria; phylum Verrucomicrobiota; class Verrucomicrobiia; order Chthoniobacterales; family DASVRZ01; genus DASVRZ01. The sequence continues at coordinate 26,626 of JBBRFA010000039.1, read as the reverse complement.
ACCGCCCGCCAGCTTTTCCATAAACTTCATCGCGCCACCGCCGCCATCCGCGTCAGCCGTCCCTTGGGTTTCGCTGGGTCGCTCCTCATTCAATCCCCGTTTTGGGCCATCCTTTTCTGGATCGCCGCACCGTCTCTTCCCAGCCTTCTGCCTCTTCTCCCCGCTCTCTGCCCTGCTCGAAACCTTTTTCTGGGTGTTAGCCTGGCTTCCTCTTAAAATCGTCTGAAACCAAAAAAAATGGCGTCTCAACACCTCCACCTGCAAACTCACCTATCCTCTGCCACATGCTCTCCCATCTCCTCCATCATCCGCAATGGATCGTCCCGCTCGCCGAACTCCACGCCCAGGCATGGTCCCATCTTTACACCGATTGGAACGTCACAACCGCCGCAGCCGAGTTTCGCGCTCAACACACCGATGGCACCCTCCCTGCCACCCTTCTTCTCCTGCACGATTCCCAGCTTGTTGGCTCCATCAGCCTCGTTTTCGATGACCTTCCCGACCGGCCCGAGCTTCAGCCCTGGCTGGCCAGTCTGTTCATCCTCCGCGAGCACCGCGGCCAGGGCCATGCCGCGACCCTCATCGCTGCCGCCGTCGCCTTCGCTGGCGCCGCCAGATATCCTATCCTTCATCTTTTTACGGAAAATGCCGCGACTTTATTTAAACGCCATGGTTTCATCCCAATGGAAAACATCACTCTCCAGGGCCACCCCATCGCGCTTCTTCGACGCACCTTGCAGCTTTGACTTTCCACTTTCCCACTTCCCCTCTATCTTCTCCCCATGCCTCGCCGCGCCAGCACAAAAATCCAGCCCCTTTGGATCGTCGCCAGTCTCCTCCTCACCATCGCCGCCATCGCCGGTGGTTTTTTCCTTTTTCGCAATGCGCAGGATCCTTACCGCACCACCGCGCTCCTCGACACCGGACTTTATCTTGAAAATGCCAACAGCCTCCGCGGCAACTCTTACCGCGTCACTGGCACCATTCGCAACTTCATCAAAGGCACCACTGCCGGACGCCTTTTTTCCATCGAAGTCAACGACGACCGCCAAAGTGTCCTCCCCATTCTTATTCCCGAGACCCTTAACAAAATCAATATCCAGCGCGGCCAGACCTTTTCCATACGCCTTGAAGTGGACGAAAACGGCGTCCTCCACGTCCAGGAACTCCGCAAAGTATGATCTTTCGGCTCCCCCTTAGCCTGTTTATTCTCGGTTCCCTCGCCGTCGCGCAAGTGCCCGATCCCGCCCCTGCGCCGCTTGCTTCCAGCGCCCCCGCCGGCGCCAGTTCCTCCTCCTCCTCCAGTAACACCAGCTCCAGGAGCGATCTTCCGCTTTTCGACCCCAACACCGAAGTCTTCTCGTGGAACGGCAAATCCTGGAACGTCAACGACAACCGGATCTTTAACGCCCGCTTCGAGAAATTCCTCAATGCACCCGAGGAAACCTCCGAGGCCGACCGCCAATATCAGTTGATTCTCGCCACCATCCTCGACAAACTCGCTCCCGCCAAAGTCAACCCCACCAGCCTCGACGAAGCCTTTCGCCTCCTTCCCCAGGCCGGCGTCCATGCCAACGATGCCCGGCTTTGCGATGCCATCGCCGACGCCGTCTATTCCGCCTGGAGCTCCCGCAACGAACGCGAACGCCTTCAAAAAGCCAACGAAGCTCTCGACAAGGAAAAAACCGCCGCCGAATGGAATGTAAACCTGGCGGCCAACATTCCCAAAACCGACGCGCTCCCCTCCAGAAACAATCCTGCCACCCAGGAAATCTACAAAAAAGAACAAGACCTCAAACGCGATCTCCGCACCCAGCCCTACCTCAGCCGCCTCATCGAAATCAAAGCCCTCATCCTCGCCAACCAAGCCAAAAAAGAACTCACCGAGCTCCAGGCCAAGATCGAATTCCAGTCCCTCGCCGTCCAACTCTTCCTCCAGCGCCGTTACCAGCACGTCCTCATCGCCACCCGCTTTTATCGCAACATTTTTCGCGACGGCGACACCACTCTTCGCGTCGGACAAGACGCCCAGTCGCTCTTCTCGAAAACCTCCGGCATGCCCCCGACTGTCGGCACGATGGATTCCCTCGCCAACGAAGCCATTCGCGATTGCCGCGAAAGCATCCAGTCCTATCTTTTTCTCCTCGAAAAAAATGAACTGGCCAGCGCCACCAAACGGCTCGGCGAAGGGTTCATCATCGGCGAATTCATGCCCGATTTTCGCACACTTTCCCGCGATAAAAAACGTCTCGCCCTCAAATTTAGCCAGCAATCCTACCAACTTCTCTCCGCTCTCGACGTCAAAGATTACGCTCTCGCCGAAAAACTCGTCCAACAACTCGAAGCCAGCGCCTCCGATTTCGACTCCTCCAAACCGCTTGCCGCCATCGAAACCGCCAAAACCGTCGCCGGCATGCACCTCGCCAAAGCCAAAAACGCCGCCGCCAGCGGTGATCGCGTCACCCTCGAAACCGAACTCAAGGAAGCCACCACCCTCTGGCCCCGCAACCCCGCTCTCGCCGAAGTCTCCGCCATTATTTTTAAACAAGCCGACGTCCAACTGGAAGCTCTCGATCTGCTCGACGAATTACTCGGACGCAAGGAATACCGCCGCATTTACGACGACCGCGTGCGTTTTACCGCCGCCGCCGCGCTTTACCCCGAGCGCCAGGAACAGCTCCAGACCGTCCTCGACGCCATGCAGGAGATCGAAGGGGCCATCATTCGCGCCACCGAAATCGAAAGACGCGGCGACTACGCCGGTGCCTGGGAAAACATCGAGACGGTCTATCAAAAATATCCCAACGATAACAAACTCAACCAGACCCGCGCCAACCTTACCACCCAGGCTTCCGATTTCGTCAAAACCCTGCGCACCGCCGAGCAATTGGAAAAGCAAAAGCAACCGGGTTCCAGCCTTTCCTGGTATTTAAAAGCGCAGACCCTGTATCCCGGAAGCGAATTCGCCCAGGCTGGCATCACCCGCCAGGCTGATCTCATACTCCCCGAATAATTACGGGGCCGGGGGCCGGGCCAAAGCGGTCATCGTCCCATTCTCGAAAGAGTTAAGAAAAAAAACGGTCGGCCCATTTCCCTTGGTGATGAGTCTAGTCGCCGTAGCCGTGGGGATGTTTCACGTGCCAGGCCCAGGCGCTGGCGATGATTGTGTCGATCTCCTGGAATTGGGGTTTCCAACCGAGTTCACTTTGGATTTTTCCCGACCCGGCAATGAGACGCGGGGGATCGCCTGCGCGCCGCTCTTTTTCGATGACTTTGATGGATTTTCCGGTGATTTTTTCGCAACTGGCGATGACTTCGCGCACCGAGGTGCCGCCGCCAGTGCCGAGATTGTAAAATGTGTTGTGCGCCGCCCCGAGAGCCAGGATGTGGGCGGAGGCGAGGTCGAGAATATGGATGTAATCGCGAATGCAGGTGCCGTCGGGCGTGGGGTAGTCGGTGCCGTAGATTTCGACGTGATCTTTTTGTCCGAGAGCGACTTTTAAGATGTTTGGAATAAGATGGGTCTCGATGCGGTGATCCTCGCCGTAGGTTTCGGTGGCGCCGGCGGCGTTGAAGTAGCGCAGGGCGACGAAGGTGAGGGGGTGGATTTCGCCATACCAGCGGAGGATTTTTTCAAAGAGCAACTTGGATTCGCCATAGGGGTTGATCGGAATTTGGGGCAGGGATTCGTCGATGGGAATGGTCTGGGGAATGCCGAAAGTGGCGCAAGTGGAGGAAAAAACGAAGCGTTTGACGCCGTGTTTGACCATGGCGTCGAGGAGATTGATGCCGCCGGCGACGTTGTTTTGGAAATATTTCGAGGGGTTGACCATGGATTCACCGACGAGTGCGTTGGCGGCAAAATGCATCACGGCCTCGGGCTGCGCAGCTTCGACGGCGAGGTCGATGGTGGCGGCATCTTTGAGGTCGCCGGTGTAAAGGATGGCGGCGGGATGGACGGCGCGGGCGTGGCCTTCGGTGAGGTTATCGAAGATGGCGATGGAGTGGCCGGCAAGAATGAGTTGTTCGACGACGATGCTGCCGATGTAGCCGGCGCCGCCGGTGACGAGAATTTTCATGGAAAAGCGGGTGTGAATGGAAATAGTTAGCGAACTTTGGTTTCCAAAGAGCGCACCATGCGCCGGACGTGGGGGGACCGGGTGCGTGGTTTCACGATGGAATAGCTTTTTTGATAGCAGCCCCAGGAGAGAATGTCGATGGTGACTTTGCGTCGTCCCCAGCGACGCATTTCGCGCAGGGACGGGGTGTAAAGGTCGATCACGTCCCGGCCGATCAAGGCGGAACCGTAATCGTCGATCACATAGGTGCGTCCGTTTTCGCGCACGCGAAATTTGGTGCCCACGGGATAACGCGACCAATCGGAGGCGGCGCTGTAAATGGGGCCGGTTTTAAGCCGGGTGCTAATGGCGTTGTAGCGGATGCCATCGTCGGCGTGGGAGTAGGAGGTGGTCTCCACGCGGCGGATGGCGGCGACGGGAGCGGAGGAGGAAGGGGTTAATTTTGCGGGACGGACGGGCGACTTGGCCGATGGGGTGGCACAGGCGGTGAAAAAGGAAAAAATAAACAGCGGGAGAAGCAGGAGGCGGGACATGGGAGAGGTAACGTTTTAAGGGTTTATGTTTGAGGAATTGGCGCGAAGGAGAGGGCAGATGCCGCGTTTCGATTGGCGGATGAAATCAAAAAAACCGGTGGCCTCGGCCCCCCAGCTTTGGGAGGCGGCTTCGTCGAGGGCTTGGGTGATGTTTTTTCCCGAACGATAAATGAGGTTGAAGGCGGCTTTGATTTCGTTGCGCTGGCTGGCGGTGAATTCTGCCCGGCGCAGGCCCACGGTGTTGAGGCCGACGATTGAGTTGCGCCCGGCGGCCATGGTAAATGGAGGGATGTCTTTGCTAAATCCGCTCGCGCCCTGGATGATGGCAAGGCGTCCGATGCGGCAGAATTGATGCACGACGGAGGCGCCCCCGATGAAGGCGCGATCACCGATCGCGACATGGCCAGCGAGGAGAACGAGGTTGGCGAGGACGACGTGATCGCCCAGGACGACATCGTGGGCGAGGTGCGACCCGGCCATGAGGATGCAATCGTTTCCGACCTGGGTGGCGCCGTTTTCGCGGGTGCTGCGATGGATGGTGACGTGCTCGCGAATCGTGGTGCGATCACCAATGAGGACGCGGCTGGGAATATTGGGAGAAAAACTGAGATCCTGCGGAAGGTCGCCGAGAATGGCACCGGAATGAACGGTGTTTTTTTTGCCCAGAACGACCCCGGGATGCAGGACGACATGGGGATGGAGGACGGAGTCGTCTCCAATCTCGACCTGGGCGGAAACGATGGCATAAGCGCCGATGCGGACATTGTGCCCCAGATGTGCGCTGGGATCGATCAGAGCAGTGGGATGGATCATGGGGATCAGGAGAGCCGGCCTGCTTCCTTAAAGCTGTAATAGCCGACCTGGGTGGGGGTGGGCACGCCGCAGATGAGGTGATCGACGAAATGAAGATTCATAAGGAGGGAGGCGTCTTTGATCTGGCGGGTGACCCGGAGGTCGGCTTCGCTGGGGTCGGGATTACCGGAGGGATGATTGTGGACGAGGATGAATCCGTAGGCGTTGCTGAGGATGACGGGTTTAAAGATATCGGGAATGTGGAGCACGGTTTGGTTAAGGCTGCCGTGGGAGAGTTCCTCGACGCGAATGAGGTGCAGCTTGGTATTGAGAATAATAAGGCGGAGGGATTCGTAATTGAGGGAGCGGAATTCGTGCTCGAAGTATTGGTAAATGGTGCGGGGATTGTTAAAGGGTTCGGTGGTGAGTTGTTCGCGGGCGATGCGGCTGCCGAGTTCGAAGGCGGCGGCGAGTTGCACGGCTTTGGCGGGGCCGATGCCTTTGATTTTTGCGAGTTCACCGGCACCGGTGCGGGCGATGCTGGTGAGGGAACCGAATCGGACGAGGAGATCGGCGGCGAGCTGGAGAACGTGGGTGCCTTCGATGCCGGTGCGCAGGAGAATGGCGATAAGCTCGGAATTGGAAATGCCGGCGGGACCGACGCGAAGCAGTCGTTCGCGCGGGAGTTCTTCCGGGGGCATTTCTTTCAATCGCGACATGGAAAGTGGATTTTGCCGGGTTTATGGAAGTAAAGCCAAGCCCAAAAATGAGGGGCACACCCCTACCCGGAATTTTGCAGGAGTTTTTTTAAATACGGGGCAATGCGGCTGATTTTATGTTCGGCGACCACTTCGGGGGTGCCTGTGACAACCACGGTGCCGCCGCCGGCGCCGGCCTCGGGGCCGATGTCGATGATGTGATCGGCCTCGGCGATGACGTCCAGATTGTGCTCGATGACGATGACGGTATGCCCCACATCGACGAGACGATGGATGACGCCCATGAGCAGTTCCACGTCGGCCATGTGCAAGCCGATGGTGGGTTCTTCGAGGAGATAAAGCGTGCTTTTGCCCTGCCGCATTTTGCGAAGCTTGTTGGTGTCGTCGCGTGCGGCGCCAAGGCGAAGTTCGGAGACTAATTTAAGTCGTTGCGCCTCGCCTCCGCTGAGGGTGGGACTGGGTTGACCCAACTTGAGATAGCCCAGGCCGGTATCGACGAGAAGCTGAAGGGTGCGCCGGATTTTGGGTGTGGCGGAGAAGAATTCGGCGGCCTCGGCAATGGTCATTTGCATGACGTCGCCGATGTTTTTGCCATTGTATTCGACTTCGCGGGTGGCGGCATTGTAGCGGGTGCTGCCGCAGTCTTCGCAGGGCACATAGCTGGCGGGGAGGAAGTTCATTTCCAGTTTGATGACGCCCTGGCCGGAGCAGGTGTCGCAGCGTCCGCCTTCGGTGTTGAAGGAGAAACGACTGTTGGTGTAACCGCGCATCCGCGACATTGGCAGGGCGGCAAAATGGAGGCGGATTTCGTCGAAGACCTTGATGTAAGTGGCCGGGATGGAGCGGGAGGATTTGCCAATGGGCGATTGGTCCACTTCGTAGAGGGCTTCGATATGTTCGAGACCGCTGACAGCGGGCAAATGGGTGGTTTTTTTGCGTTTTTTGGCGAAAGCCGCCTCCACAGCGGGGCGCAGGGCCGAGCGCATGAGAGTGCTTTTGCCAGAACCGGAGACGCCGGTGATGACGGTGAGACGCCCGACGGGGAATTTAACGGTGATGTTTTTGAGATTGTTGACACCCGCCTTGCTGATTTCCAACCAGGGAACGCCTTTGAGCGAACGCCGGGAGCCTTTGAGCGGGTGTGGCATCGGTTTTTTAAGGTAGCGTCCGGTGCGCGATTTCGAGTTGGCTTTGATCTGGGCGAGTGTGCCTTGGGCGACGACTTCGCCGCCTTCGCTGCCTGCGCCGGGGCCGAGATCGATGATGGTATCGGAGCGGCGCATGGTTTCCTCGTCATGCTCGACGATGACGAGGGTGTTTCCACGGGAGCGAAGATTTTCGAGGGTGTCGAGCAGAGCGTCGTTATCGCGGGGATGCAGGCCAATGGTGGGTTCGTCGAGCACGTAAAGCACGCCGCGCAGGTTGGATCCCAGTTGTGCGGCGAGTCGGATGCGCTGACTTTCGCCGCCGCTCAAGGTGCGGGCGGAACGATCCAGGGCGAGGTAGCCGAGGCCGACATTTTCCATAAAAGTGAGGCGCTGGGTGACCTCGGGAATGATGTCGGCGGAGATGATGGCCTGATTTTGCTCGAAGAGAAGATTGTTAATGGTATGGCGGCATTGCTGCACGCCCTGGGAGGCTAACAAATCAATGGTGAGCCCCTGGAGACGCACATGGCGGGCGACGGGGTTGAGGCGGGCGCCCTTGCATTCCGCGCAGGGAGTCGCTTCCTCGTCTTCGATCCAGTCGCGGGCGCGTTCCTCGGCGAGTTCGCGTTCCAACTCGGAGGCGTTGTCGTCGAGGGTGGTGCTGGTGTGAAAAGTCTCACCGAAACCACGGCAGGTCGTGCACCAGCCATGGGGGGAGTTAAAGGAAAAAAGCCGGGGATCGAGTTCCTCAAACGCTCGGGAACATTTGGGGCACGCCATCTCGGTGCTAAGAATGGTATCGGTGCGGGCGACGCGGATTTTTGCGGTGTGCCGGCCGATTTGCAGGGCGCGTTCGACCAGGGCGCGGACCTCGTTTTTTCTCACTTTGGCAAGATCGGCGACGACGATGTCGATGGTGTGTTCCTTGAAGCGCTCAAGTTTCTGAAAATTTTCCGTGGGCAAAAATCCGCCATCGACCAGAAGCGTGGAAAAACCATCCTTCAAAGCCGCCGCGGCGACATCGGTGTGGAAGCCTTTTCTAGCTTTGATGACGGGAGCGAGCAGCCAGGAATCTTTTTTGCCAATCACTTTTTCCACCTGGCTAACAATCTCCTGCACGGTGCGTCCGGCCACGGGCAGATCGCATTTGGGGCAATATTGAGTGCCGCATTTGGCGAAAAGCAGACGGAGAAAATGATAGACCTCGGTGACGGTGGCCACGGTGGATTTGCCACCGCCGCGGGTGATGCGCTGCTCGATGGCGACGCTGGGAGGGAGGCCTTCGATGTGATCGACATCGGGCTTCTCCATTTGCTCGACAAATTGCCGGGCGTAGGGCGACATGCTATCGAGAAACCGGCGTTGCCCCTCGGCAAAGAGGATGTCGAAAGCGAGCGTGGATTTACCGGAGCCGCTGAGACCGGTGATGGTGATCATTTGCTCGCGCGGCAAGGTGAGGGTAATATTTTTGAGGTTATGCTCGCGAGCGCCGTGAACGGTGATGCCGGTGGATTTAAGATTTTTGATTTCTAATTTCTGAGGCGGTTCCCCGGCGAGGGGGGTGCCACCAAGAAGGCTCTTGAGATAGCGTCCGGTGTGGGAGTTTTCGATTGTGGCGACTTCCTCGGGGGTGCCTTCGGCGACGATGAATCCGCCTTCGCTGCCTGCTTCGGGGCCGAGATCGATGACGTGGTCGGCGCATTTGATGACTTCGAGATTGTGTTCGATGACGATGAGGGTATTTCCGGCATCGACGAGTTTTTGAAAAACGGTCAGCAGCAGCGCGACATCGTCGAAGTGGAGGCCGGTGGTGGGTTCGTCGAAGATGAGGAGCGACTTGCTTTTATCGTGCGATTTTTCGACGAGATGCCCGACTAACTTGAGTCGCTGGCTTTCGCCGCCGCTGAGGACGTTGACCGGCTGGCCGAGTTTGAGATAGCCGAGGCCCACGCTGGCAAGGGTTTCGAGGGGGGCGACGAGATTTTTGCCGAGCTTATGTTTTTTGAAAAAAGCGATGGCTTCATCGACAGTCAGTTCGAGGACTTCGTGGATGGAGAGACCTTGCAGTGGAATGGCGAGAACGGGGGGTTGATAACGTTTGCCCTCGCATTCGGAACAGCGCACGAAGAGGTCGCTGAGAAATTGCATTTCCACTTTTTCGAAGCCGAGCCCGTTACAACGCTGGCAACGACCGGTGCCGCTGTTGAAGGAAAAGGTGCCGGGGGTAAAACCGGCGGCAATGGCGTCGGGAGTGTTGGCGTAAAGTTTGCGCAATTCCTCGAACACCCCGAGGTAAACGGCTGGGGTGGAGCGAGGGGTGCGGGCGAGGGGCGATTGATCGACCATGACGATGTGATCGACGCTGTGGCCGCCGACCAGGCCGGAGCATTGGCCGATGATTTCGCCGGTGGGCAGGCCCTTGATCCGGAGGAGATTTTCGTAGAGGACGGTGTGAACGAGGGTGGATTTACCGGAGCCGGAGACGCCTGAGACGCAGGTGAGGAGGCCGATGGGAAAACGGACGTCGATTTTCTGGAGGTTGTTTTCGCTGGCACCGGCAATGGTGATCCAGGATTTGGCTTTGCGCCGTTTTTTGGGCAGGGGAATGGATTTTTTACCGTAGAGATAATCGGCGGTGAGGGAGCGGGATTTTTTTTCGATTTCTGCGGCGGGACCGGCAAAGACCAGTTCGCCGCCGGTTTGTCCGCGTCCGGGGCCGATGTCGATGAGATAATCGGCGGCCCGGATGACGGCTTCCTCATGTTCGACGACCAGCAAGGTGTTACCCTTGTCGCGAAGGCTTTGCATGATGCCGATGAGGCGTCCGATGTCGCGCGGGTGGAGGCCCACGGTGGGTTCGTCCATGACGAAAAGTGTATTTACGAGGGAGGCGCCGAGGCAGGTGGTTAGGTTGACGCGTTCGACTTCGCCGCCGGAGAGGGTGCGGGTGCTGCGGTCGAGTTCGAGATAGCCGAGGCCGACGTGGGCGAGGTAGTGGAGGCGGGTGACGACTTCCTTGCGAATCATGAGCCCGGTTTTATCGGAATCTGGAATGGTTAGAAGTTCGAGGGTGGAGACCAGCCGGCTGACGGGGGTGCGTTGGATTTGCGGGAGGGTGAGGTGCGTGCCCGAGGCATCGATGATGTGGTAGTTTAACGTGTCGGGCTGGAAACGTCCGCCGTGGCAATCGGGACATTCGGTGTAGGCCCGGTAGCGACTTAGGAAAACGCGGATGTGCATTTTATAGGTGCGTGCCTCCATCCAATCGAAGAAGCCTTTGACGCCATACCAGGTGTCGTTTTGCTGAAGATCTTCCTCGGCGAGATCGATGTTGCCTTCGCCTTGGAGAATCCATTTTTGTTCGGAGGCGGGCAGATCGACGTAGGGGCAATAGATGTCGATGTCTTTGCGGCGGGCATGGCGCAGGAGATCGCGCTGGCATTCCTGGGATTGGCCGCTTTGGAAGGGTTTGACGACGCCCTGGATAATGCTGAGCGATTTATCGGGCAGGGCACGGTCGAGATCGAGGCCGACCGTGCGTCCGAAGCCGCGACAGGTGGGGCAGGCGCCGAGAGGGTTGTTAAAGGAAAAAAGGCCGGGGGTGGGAGGGCGAATGGTGAGGTCGCAATGGGCGCAATGCCAGCCTTTGGAGTAGGGGTGGGATTGGAAATCGGAGAGCTGGGTGACGGTGATTTTACCTTTGCCGAAGTTAAGGGCGGTCTCGATGGCTTCGGCGAGGCGGGTGGAATTTTCCGGGGAGATGAGGATGCGATCCTGGATGACTTCGACGATGCCGTGGAGGGATTGAAGGGTGGGTGACTCGTCGGTGCGATGGATTTTTTGATCGCGAAAGATGCGGAGGTAGCCTTGGGCGTTAAGGAATTGAAAGAAATCCGTGGGGGCGGTGGCGGGCGGCACAGGGATGCCGAAGGTGATGAGGACGGTCTCGCCGGGAGAATCGTGGAGAAGATGCTGGACGATGGCCTGGGAGGTTTCGGGCCGGATTTCACGAGCGCAAGAGGGACAAAATGCGCGGGCGAGCCGCGGCATGAGGAGCTTGAGGTAGTCGTTGATCTCCGTCATGGTGCCGACGGTGGAGCGAGTGGTGCGGACGCCGTTTTTTTGTTCGATGGCGATGGCGGGGGGGATGCCGAGGATTTCATCGACGCGCGGTTTATCCATGCGATCGAGAAATTGCCGGGTGTAAGGGGAGAAAGTTTCGACGTAACGGCGCTGTCCCTCGGCGTAAATGGTGTCGAAGGCGAGAGAGGATTTACCGGAACCGCTGGGGCCGGTGACGACGATCAGTTGATTAAGTGGAAGATCGAGATCGATGCCCTTGAGGTTATTTTGCCGGACATTGCGGATTTGAATGGAATCGGTGACGGAGGGGGTGGAAGATTTTTTTTTGCGGGCGACGGCCATATACTAAAAAGTGTTTGCGATACGTCCCGGTGGAGAATTGGGACGGTGGGAAGCAATCACTTCACGCATTTTTTTAGGAATGCGACTGTTTTTTTCGGGCTGGGGTGGAGTGAAGGCTCCGGCGGGAACGGTGAATCAGCTTGCCTGGGGGCCGGATTTGAAGTTGGCGGCGGCGCGTCGGGCGCGGAACCATTCGTTGAAAGTGACTTCGCGTTTACTGGAAGTGTAACGGTCGAGAACGGCTTCTTTCTCGGAGTTCCACTTGGCATCGTCGAGAGGGTCGATTTTTTCAATGTAGGCAAAAGCGCCGCCGTCGGGAGTGGGGATGAAATCGCTCACGGTTTTTTCGGCGACACTGGCGGCGCGAGCCTGGATGAGTCGATCCACGGTGAATTCGGATTGCTGGGCCTGGAGATCGGCGGGTGAGTAGGCGGGCAGGGTAAGGACTTCAAGCCGGGCGGTTTGGGCGGTCTCGGTGAAGGATTTACCGAGTTGGAGGGAGAGTGCGAAAGTGACGCCGAGTTCGGCGGCTTTGGTCTGGAGGGCGGTGTTGATTTTTTCCTGGCGAAGGATTTCCGAGATTTTAGCGGAGGCTTCCTCAAGTGTTTGGGGCACAGAAGGTTGCACGTCGATCAAGTGAAGCAGGTAAAATCCTTTGTCTGTCTGGAAGACGTCGCTATCGGGCGATTCTTTGGTGAGAGAAAATGCGGCGGCAGAGAGTTGAGGGATGTCAGCAAGCTCGGTGGGCGGGGTGGATGAGGAGAAGAGAGCGGTGGTTTTAATTTCGACGCCGAGTTCTGTGGCGATGGCATCGAAATTGGCGCCCGGTTTGAGGAGGCGCTGGGAGAACTCGTCGGCTTTTTCGGAGATGGGCTGGAGGACGGCGATGCGCTCCTTGCCGGTGAGGGCGGCCTCGGATTCTGAAAGGATGAAAGCGACGAATTTAAGGGCGCGCTTTTCATCGGACTGGAATTGAGCCTGATTTTTGTCGAAATGGGCTTTGATTTCGTCTGCGGTGGGGGCAGAAACGTTTTCAAAATCTTTGCTGCTAAGTTTGACAACCTGCAGGTGACGCTTGCGGTAAGCATTGGCAAAAGCTTCGCGGACTTCGCCTTCGGGGACGACGGAAGCGGAACTGACGAGGTCGTGCAAGGTTTTGAGTCGCAGCTCGTCACGAATGAGTTCTTCGAGTTGGTTGGTGGTAAAACCGCGGGGGGTGAGGGCGACTGTGACAAATTGTTGGTAGGTGGCGAGGTCGAATTGGCCGTCCTTTTGAAAAGCGGGTAATTCCTTGATGCGCTGGGCGACGGCATCGTCGGAGGGTTCGATTTGCAAGAGAGCTGCCTGATTCCGTAAAACCTGGGTATTCCAGAAATATTCTTCCGCTGGCTCACGGCTGGGACCTACGGCGAGGGTTTGCAGCAGCTCGAAAAGTTGCAATTCGCGGGCAATCTCAAATTGGCGACTGGCTTTGCTGAAATCCAGAGAGGTGACCTTTTTTCCATACGCCGAACCCATGGATGAGCTGCCTAGTTTTTCGAGATCGGTCTGATTGTAAAGGAAAACAAAAGCCACAATAATGACGATGGTTACGAGGGCCATGAGCCATTGCTGATTTTTCCGGATGGAATTAAACATAATAAGTTGGGTATTCGGGGTTGATTTTAAGAAGGAGTCTTCTTATATGTGTGAAAACGATGAGATTTAGTCGTCAGCAATCCTCCCAGCAACTTCTTTTTGTCGCAGTTTTCGGTTTTGCACTTTGTGCGGCCGAATTTCTCGCGGCACAAGATTCCGTTCGTCAACGCAATGGTGCCGTGCGCACAGGTCAGATTGTCGGTGTCCGTAACGGCAACATCATGGTAAAATCCGGCCCGGCAGAAATCGGCGTGCCGCTTACCCAGGTGGAAAGTGTCATCATTGCGACCCCGGCGGCCGCGACCCGCGGTCTGCAACTTCAGGAGCAGGGGAAATTTGCCGAGGCTCTCGCTGCCCTCAAGCCTGTATCGGACCAGTTTGGCGGTTTACCGACCGAGTGGGCGCAAAAATCCACCGCCAGTATCGGCGATCTGTATCTGAGCTTGGAAAAACCTGCCGATGCGGCCACAGCTTACGGACGATTCAAACAGCTTTACCCTGGGGCCGGTCTTTCCGTGCAAGCGGACGTGGGGATCGCGCGGGTGGCCTTTGCCAACAATAAAATCGAGGAGGCCCGCAGCCTCCTCCAGCCTGTCGTGGCTGGCGCACTTCAGAAAACCGATATTACAAAAGCAGAATCGGCAGCGTTCGGCCAAGCCTATTTTACTCTCGGCCAAATCTCCGAAAAAGAAGGTAAACTCTCCGAGGCTTTGGAAAATTACCTTCGCACGGTGACCATTTTTTATGCAGATCGTGCCATAGCAGCACGAGCACAGGAAAAAGCCGACGCCTTGCGTAAAAATGACGGTATTGCAGTTCCTTGATCTCCAGTATATTAAATCACTCCTTCGACAAATTCTTTTAATGAAAAACATGTTCTCCACCATCCATCGCAGCCTTTTAAGTGCCGCATTCCTCATCACCACTTCCACCCTGCTTCTAGGCCAGGAAGAAGCCGCTCCAGCCGCAGAAGCCTCCCCTGAAGCTACGATGTCCGTTCTCGAACTCATCTGGCACGGAGGTCCACTCACTGTCTTTATCTGGATCTGTCTGGTGCTTACATCCGTCATCATGGTCACTTTCATCGTGCAAAATCTCATTTCCCTCAGAAATGAAAAATTAGCGCCCCCTCCACTGGTTGATTCGCTCAATCAGACCCTCGCCTCGGGTAACTATCAAGAGGCTTGGGAAATCTGTCGCGCCAATAACTCCTATCTCGCCAACGTCCTAAAAGAAGGTCTTGAACGTATCGGACGCGGTAAAGAGTCGGTCCTCGACGGCCTTGCCGAACAAGGGATTCGCGAAGCTGCGGTCCTGCGTTCCCGCAACAGTTACCTATCCGTCATCGGGGTGGTCTCGCCCATGATCGGGCTTCTCGGCACCGTTATCGGGATGATGCGCGCCTTCGCCACTCTGGCCACCAGCGGCATTAAAAATCCCGGTGCTCTCGCCGCAAACATCTCCGAAGTGCTTCTGGCTACCGCCGCTGGTTTGTTCATCGCCATTCCAGCCTTCATTATGTATTATATCTTCCGGAATCGCTCCCAGGCGGTCCTCGTTCACGCTGACGATAAGGTGAGCAGGCTCATCACCGACATTCCGTTTGAAGAACTCGCCGGGGTCCGGATTGGGGAAAACTTTAGTGCAGGAGCAGGCTCCGCAATCACATCGGCTGGTGAATCCCGCAAAGTTTCCATGGCTCTTACCACTAACTGCCCGGTCTGCAATGGTGCGGTTACCCCTGGGGTGAATCCCTGCCCGCATTGCGGTGCAACCTTGCAGTGGAGCTAAGAAAAAACTCTGCCTTTACGATTCAAAATTCATGTCCTCTTCTGGAAGATTGAAAAAAGAGCATCGGCTCATGCCCGAGGAAGATCCGGATTTCCAGATCGCTCCGATGATCGATATTCTCCTCGTTCTCCTGATTTTCTTTATGACGATCAGTTCCACACAGGTGCTGCAGTCCAATGAACAGGTAAAATTACCTGTCGCTGCCAAAGCCAAAGATCCCAAGGAAGGCGAAGGAGACGGCTCAGCCATTATCAACATTGTCTGGGTGCCTCTCGGTAATGCGGGTCAGATCACCTACAATGAGCTTACCGTTACCGATGCCGCCGGGATCGTCGCCCCCTTGCGCGACGCCATCTCCAAAAGCCCTAAAATCCGCGTCATCATTCGCGCAGATCGCCAGGCACCTTACAGTTTTGTTCGTCCTGTGCTCGTCGCAGTCGGGCAGGCCGGTTCTTCCAACATTACTTTTTCGGTAATAAACAAAGACGATAACTAGAAACCAATAAAACTATGGGCGGATCAGTAGGTTCAGAAGATGGAGATGTAGGCTTTCAAATCGCCCCCATGGTCGATGTCGTATTCGTATTGCTGCTTTTCTTTATGGCGATGGCAGGAGCGCAAACCTCCGAATTGGAGCTTTCCATCAATCTCCCGGGCGGTGCTTCCGCCGACCGCACAGCGCCCAAGTCCACCCCCATAATCATCGACATCAACCCCGACGATTCCATCGTGGTCAACGGCAAAACCTTCGATTCGCCCAGCACGAAAAATCTTGTCCAGCTTCAAGCCTGGCTCACCGAGACCATGAAAATGTTTGGCAAAAGCGACCCCGTCATCATCCGCCCAGCCATGGAGACCGCCCAGGAGCGCATCATCGACGTGTTGAACGCCGCCGCCGCCGCCGGAGTATCGAATCTTAGCTTCGGCTGATTCACTTCTAGCTTCACGGCCTTATTTTGCGGATTCGACCCGTAAAATTCCACTTCCTATTTTCATCGCCTTCGCTATCTTCACTGGAGATGAGCACCGCCACCGAAACCGCACCGCCTGCTGTTCAACTTCTTAACGTCCAGATCGACGGTGTCTGGCATAAAATCGCCAAAGGCACGCGCGTCATCGAGGCCTGTTCCCAAGCCGGGAAATTCATCCCCCGTTACTGTTACCACCCCAAGCTTTCCTCACCTGGGAATTGCCGCATGTGCCTCATCGAATTGGGCATGCCCAAAATGGGACCCGACCGCCAGCCCGAGATCGGCGAAGACGGTTTCCCCGTCATCGGCTGGATCCCGCGCCCGCAAATCTCTTGCGCCCAGGATATTGCCGAAGGCATGGGCATCCGCACCGATTCGCCCATGGTCCAGGAATGCCGCAAGGGTGTGATGGAATTTCTTCTCATCAACCATCCGCTCGATTGCCCCATCTGCGATCAGGCCGGGGAATGCCGCCTCCAGGAATTCAGCATCGAATACGGCCAGGCCAGCTCCCGTTTTCTCGAACATAAAGTCAAAAAACCAAAAAATGTCGAACTCGGACCCCGCGTCACCCTCGACGACGAACGCTGTATTCTCTGCTCCCGCTGCATTCGTTTCATGTCCGAAGTCGCCAAAGACGACGTGCTCGGCTTCACAGATCGTGGCAGTTACACCACCCTTTCCTGTCACCCCGGTAAAAAGCTCGACAGCAATTATTCCCTTAACACCGTCGATCTCTGCCCCGTCGGCGCCCTTACCAATACCGATTTCCGCTTTAAAATGCGGGTCTGGTTCCTCAAAGAAACCAAAACCATCGATTTTAATTGCGCCACCGGCAGTAACATTCTCATCGGAGCACGCGAAAACCAAATTTATCGCATCACCCCGCGCGAAAACAATGACGTCAACGAAAACTGGCTTCCCGACAGTCATCGCCTCAATTACAAATACATCCATCGCGACGACCGGCTAAAAACCCCGCGCATCCTCGAAAAAGGCGCGCTCGCTCCCGCCACCTGGTCGGAAACCATCGCCGAGGCAGCCACCCGCCTCAAAAAATTCTCCGGCCAGCAAATCGCCCTCATCGCCAGCGCACGCGCCACCAACGAAGAACTCTTCCTCGTCCGCCGCCTCGCCGACGTCCTGGACATAAAGGCCATCGACATCCTCCCGCGCACCTCCGAATCCGACGGTTTCCTTGTCTCCGCCGACCGCAACCCCAACACCGCCGGTGCCCAACTCCTCCAGGTCACCGGTTCCACCCCCGGCTCGCAACTCCCAGCCATCGCTGCCGCAGTGGCCGATGGCACCATCCAAGCCCTCGTTCTCCTGGGCGAAAACGCCGTCGCCACCGGCATCCCCGAGGCCGATCTTAAAAAACTCGACACCCTCATCGTCCTCGACATCCTGCCCAACGCCAGCACACCCCACGCGCACGTCGTTCTGCCTGCTGCCAGTTTTGCCGAAAAACGCGGCTCGCTCATCAACCAAAAAAATCGTCTGCAACGCCTCAATCGCGCCATCGCCAGCCCCGGCGACGCCCGCGACGACTGGGAAATACTTCGCGATCTCATCCAGGCGCTCGACGGCAGCCAGGGTCTCCACACCATCGAGGAAGTCTTTGCCCAGCTCTCAGCCAGTATCCGCGAATTTCAAGGGCTCAGCCTAAGCAAAATTAGCGATCTCGGCCTGCCTCTGTCCGTTCGCTGAGACATTTCTTGCTCCGCACGCACGATTTTGTTTCACTCGCTTGCGTGATTCCCACGTTGCGCACTTCCGTCGTTATTGAAAATGTTCAGCCGCTTCTCGATGGCGGACGTTACCCGGTAAAACGTCTTACCGGCGACGATCTGCGAGTCTCTGCCGATATTTTTCGGGATGGACACGATCTCCTCACCGCCCGGTTGAAGTGGCGGAAAATCGGCGATAAAACCTGGTTCGAAACCGCCCTGCGCCCTCTACTCAACGATCGTTGGGAAGGCGACGCCACTTTTTTTGAGAACGCCACCTACGAATGGACCATCGAAGCCTGGACCGATCTTTTTCAAACCTGGCGGCATGAATTTGAAAAAAAATTCCACGGTGGACTCACCGATTTGACCAGCGAAATACTCGAAGGCGCAGCCGTCATCGAAGCCGCCGTCAAAATCGCCCGCATTCCGGCAGACAAAAAAACCCTTAAAAAATTCGCCACCGACCTGCGTCAGATCGATAACGCAGCCGTTTATCAACTTTCCAACGACACCCAGCTCATCGCCCTGATGAGTCATTATCAGGAGCGCACCATTTCCACCGAGTTAACTCCTTATCCCAGGGTCTTGGTGGATCGGCCGGCGGCTGGATTTGCCGCGTGGTATGAATTTTTTCCCCGCAGCGCCGAGGGACGTGGCGACAAAGGTTCCACCTTTCGCGATTGTCTGCCACGCATCGACGATGCCCAGGCCATGGGGTTCGATGTGATTTATTTTCCGCCCATCCATCCCATTGGATTTAGCAAACGCAAAGGGCGCAACAATTCCACCTCCAGCGAACCCGGCGAACCCGGCGTGCCTTACGCCATAGGCAATCGCCATCAAAAATGTCCCAACGGCGGCGGACACAAGGATGTCGCCCCCGAGCTGGGCACGCTGGAGGATTTTGCCTGGCTGGTGGGAGAAACCCGCGCGCGAGGCCTGGAGATCGCCCTCGATTTTGCGGTAAATTGCTCCCCCGATCATCCGTATGTCGAGGAGCATCCCGACTGGTTTTTCAAACGGCCCGATGGCACGATCAAATACGCGGAAAATCCTCCCAAAAAATACGAGGACGTCTATCCATTGAACTATCATTGCAAAGATTGGAAAAATCTCTGGCAGGAACTGCGCGACGTCATTCTTTTTTGGTGCGAACACCATGTTAGGATTTTCCGCGTGGATAATCCCCATACCAAACCGGTTGCCTTTTGGGAGTATCTTATTTCCGAGGTGCGCGCGCAATTTCCCGATGTCCTGTTTTTAAGCGAGGCTTTTACCCGTCCGAAAATGATGCGCGTTCTGGGAAAAGCGGGATTTCATCAGGGCTACACCTATTTTACCTGGCGGGTGGGCAAATGGGAACTCACCGAATATTTCACCGAACTTACCCAGACGGAGTTAAAGGATTGTTTCCGCGCCAATCTTTGGCCTAACACTCCCGACATCCTTCCCTGGCATTTGCAAAATGCCCCGCGCCCGGCCTTTAAAATTCGCGCCTTCCTCGCTGCCACGCTTTCCCCTGTTTACGGCATTTACAGCGGATTCGAGCTCTGCGAAAACAGCCCCGTCCCCGGCAGGGAGGAATATATCGACTCCGAGAAATATCAGTGGAAGGAGCGCGATTGGAACCAGCCGGGCAACATCAAGGAATGGTTTGCCAGCCTCAATAAAATCCGCCGGGATAATCGCGCCCTCCAGATTTACGATAACCTGCAATTTCTCCAGATCGAAAACGACCAATTGTTAGCTTACAGCAAAGCCACCGTGGCCGGGGATAATCTACTCGTGCTGGTGATAAATCTGGACCCGCACCATTCGCAAAGTGGCTGGCTCACCCTGCCCCTCGGCCAATGGGGCATCGCCGCCGGGGAATCTTTCCTCGCCGAGGATGCCCTCTCGGGCGATGTCTTCCATTGGCGCGGGCACCGTCAATTTGTGAAACTGGACCCCGACTCCAAACCAGCGCATATTCTTCGCATCCATCGCACCCCATGAAGAATCTTTTTGCTTCCATCGCCCTCGCCCTCCTTACCGTGTTTCTGGTGGCAGGTTGTGGCCGCGATGCAGGTCACGCCAAAGGTGATCTCATCAAATTGAACTACCAGTTTACGCCCGACGATTACGTGCGGGCGGCACGGGCCGGGGATGAAAAAGCGTTGAAGCTTTTTCTCGCTGCCGGGATCGAAGTAAATGCCGCAGATCGCAACGGCACCACCGCCTTGATCGGTGCGGCGGAGAATAACGCCCTAAAAATCATCCGCCTGCTGGCCAGACGCGGGGTGGATTACGACAAAAAAGATCGCGAAGGCTGGACGGCATTGATGAAGGCCATCTATGGCAATCATCTCGGTGCCGTGCAACTATTGGCGGAATTTACCAAGGAAGACCTTAACCGCGGTTTGTTGCTGGCCAGTTTGCTGGGTCACACCGAAGTCGCCCAATGGCTTCTCACGCACGGAGCGGAAGCCGATGCCGTCAGCGACGATGGACTCACTCCCCTGGCTTATGCACGAAAGAATGGGAACGCAGCCCTCGAAACCCTTCTCCTCGAAGCCGGTGCCGAGCCGGTCGCCGCCAGTGCGCCAGACGCAACTCCCGTGCTCACTCCCGGTCCCCCGGCCACGTCTTCGCTCGTCGCTCGCGAACTTTTTCTTAAAAATCCCAAGACTACCCCCGATTCACCGGAAGAAGCCTGGTGGAAAAAATACGGTCTCGATCTCACGCAGCCCGATATTTTTGCCACCGATGCTGATGAAGACGGATTCTCCAATGCCGAGGAGTTTCTCGCCGACTCCAGTCCCATTGATCCTTCCTCGCGTCCGCCCGTCGCTTCCAAACTCACTTTCCTGAGCTTTCACCGCGAGAGTCTTCCTTACCGACTCGAAAAAGTGGAAAATCGCATCGCCACTCTCAGATCGTCAGATGGCACCCGCACCCCGGTGAAAACCGGCGACACCATCGGCTCCTGGACCGTCACGAATATCCGCGAACGCCCTGCTTACGATAAAGATGGACGCCCCTACACCGCCACCGATGTCGCCGTGCGCGACGACCAGGGGCAGACCATTCGGCTCGTTCCCGGCATCGGCAATGTCGGCAGTGGCTCTTATGTCTCGGTGCGTCTCCACTCTTCCGAGGAAATTCAACGTCTGCATCCCGGCGAAGAATTCACCCTGCCCCACGATGGTAATCGCCGCTACGTCGTGCTCGATCTGCGCGAAGATCAGGTAGTCCTCAAAGAAATTGCCTCCGGCGCCACCTACACCATCGGCAAGTAGTTATCGGCGTTTTTTGTTTCCGTTTGCTTAAAAGGGTGGATGCTCTTTTATTACCAAACCAGTGAGCATTTTACCCACCGACATCATTTACCTCGATAATAACGGCACCACAGCGGTCGATCCGCTCGTCGTCGAGGAAATGCTCCCTTATCTCACCGATTTTTACGGCAACCCCAGCAGTGCCTATTCTTTCGGTCGCCAGATTAAAGAGGCTATAGAGGTCGCCCGCGAAAAAATTGCCGATCTCCTCGGCGCCTCGCCCACGGAAATTATTTTTACCTCTTGCGGCACCGAATCGAATAACGCCGCCATCGCCTCGGCTCTTGCCATCGATCCAGACCGGCAACACATCGTGACCAGTGCCGTCGAACATAGCGCCATCATTAAACACGGCGAGGCACTCGCCCGGCGCGGAGTCGAAATCACCTGGCTGCCTGTCGATGCCCAAGGTCAGATCGACCTCGCCGATCTCGAAAATGCCGTGCGCGAAGACACCGCCCTCGTCTCTCTAATGTGGGCCAATAACGAGACCGGCGTGCTCTTTCCCATCGAAAAAGCCGCCGAAATCTCCCGAGCCAAAGGCGCTCTTTTTCACTCCGACGCCGTGCAAGCCATCGGAAAAATCCCCATCGATCTCGCCCATTCCAAAATCAATTTCCTTTCCCTTTCCGGCCATAAACTCCACTGCCCCAAGGGGATAGGCGTGCTTTATGCCAATCGTAAATCGCGTTTTAACTCCTATCTTTATGGGGGCGCACAGGAAAATGGGAAACGCGCCGGCACCGAAAACGTCCCCTACATCGTTGGCCTCGGTAAAGCAGCCGAAATCGCCGCCAAAGCCATCGAGGAAGAAACCGGCAACGTCAAAGACCTGCGCGATCATTTTGAAAACACCCTGCTCGCCTCGCTCGACGGTCTCGAAGTCAACGGCGACAGGATCGCACGTCTGCCCAACACGAGCAACATCAGCATCAGCGGGGTGGAATCCGAGGCCCTCCTCATCATGCTCGATCACGAGGGGATTTGTTGTTCTGGCGGCTCCGCCTGCACCACCGGATCCTTGCATCCCTCGCATGTCTTGATGGCGATGGGTTATTCTATCGATCGGGCACGTTCCAGCGTGCGCTTTTCCTTTAGCCGCTACAACACGCGCGCCGAAGTGGAGCGCGCCCTGCCCAAAATCGTCGCCGCCGTAAAAAAATTGCGAGCGTAAAAAGAGGTCGGCCCAGCCGCTGAGACCTTTTTCCCATGGATTCGTGTCCATTGGTGCCCATTCGTGGTTTTCCCAAATCTGAGTATTTGCAGGTTGAATCGAGAAAGGGTCCGGCGCCTGAATTCATCATTCTCTCTCGATATTTTTCTCCAAATCGCGCAGGTGAATATCCAGTGCTCCCACCGAGATTTGGATTTCCAGCAACGAAATGAAGAGCGACGCAATCATTAGAAACAGGCTCGCCGCAAAGACGATTTTGCCGGCAAAAACGAAGCCGCCAAACAGTAAAAACATGCACACCACGCAGAGCAAAAGGCTTAAAACCCCACAAATTTGCATGTCGCGAATCAGCCGAATGCGTCTCCGCAGATTAAAAATTTGCTCCAAATACATTGGCAACGGCTCCGATAAATAATCTTTATGCAAATTCCGAATCGCAGTCGCCAGCCCGAGAAATCGATTCGTATAAGCCAGCATCAAGAGCGAAATCGCCGGAAAAAGGAGCGAAGGCGTTGCCAGGGAAAATTCCATAAAGCCCTGCTCCTCAGGCACTTTTGGGAGGCAGATGTTCCGTGCAATACTCTTCTCCATCGGACGAAACACGAAATTCCAACTCCCGATCATCGTGCTCGGTGCGTTCGCAGACCTTGCACCGATGGAGCGAATCCTCCTCCGGTAACGCTTTTTTCTTAAATTCGTGTCGTCGCTTGGCATTCTCGGTATTCGTGCGAAAACCACGCACCAACGCAGGGCCGAAAAAACAGAGATAATTTCCCAAACCCACCGCGAGTGCCGCATACCCCGCTCCACCGCGCGTGGAAGCAAAAGCCAGCACGAATGAGAATAAAGCGATCCACTTTACTTTTACCGGCAGAATGAAAAATAACGTGATCGTGACATCGGGAAAAAGCGTCCCAAAGGCCAGCAACAATCCCAGGTTCATAAAAACCGGAGTCGTTGGCCCGGTAAAAATGAAGGCCGCCGCCACCGTTCCGATCCAGCCGAGAAGATAAAACAAAGTGAGGCGCGTGGCCCCCATGGCTTGCTCGAGGCCGTCGCCGATAAAAAACATCAGCATCAATGCAAAAATCCAAAACAAACTGAAACTGGATGGGATGAAGGCAAAGGTAAACACCCGCCAGATTTCTCCACGCAAAACGGCTTGAGGCTGCAAATTAAGCAGTTCCACCGCGCCCGGCATGGCCAGGCCGACGACGAACACGGCCGAACTTAAAAACGCCACATACCGGATGAGCCCCGGCACAGCGATGGGGTCGGCGATTTTTTCCAATTGATTCAACCAAGACATGCCCTATCTCGATAGCAGCACTTGGGTTAAACGCCAGTGGACAACGCATTTTGCCCATAAAAATCTGCCAAAAGAGCTCCCTTCATCCATAGAAGCAGGGTAATTCACGGGCAGGATCGCTGCCTGGGATTCCGCCGTTTGCGTCTTCGTGAACTGGAGAGCCATCAACAAATGTATGCCTAAAACTTCTCCGGCATCAAACGTCCGCTCGTGTCTTTGTCGTCCGCGCTGCCTTCTTCGTGATACTGCGCGTCGGTGTTCACCTTCCAAATGTCGTAGCTGCCCGGTTGCCGGATATTTCTTGCCGCCAAAAGCGCCGTCATCATGGAGTGATCCTGATTATTATACTTGTGCATCCCATTGCGTCCCACCGGCTGGATGTTTTCCAATTTGGACAATTCCTCGCGAATAATCCGCACATCCTCATTATAGCCAGGGCCATAGACCGGATAGGATTTTTCCATCCGCACCACGCACCCTTTTATGAAATCTTCCGTGCGCGCCAGACCGAGCTGCACCAACTCCCTCCGCCCCAATGAGATCAACTCTTCCTCGCTCGATTCCCAAAGCGCATCGCCCTCGAAACAAAAATACTCCAGACCCAGACACGTCGTTTCCTGATCGCCGAGAAGATCCATGCTCCAGTTATTGAAATTTTGAATCCGCCCTAATTTGACCCCCGGATCGTGCACATAAATCCAGTTGTCGGGGAATAATTCCTTGCGATTGAGCACCAGGGCAACCGTCAAAAAATCGCGATACGTCAAACGTTTCGCTGCCGCCACCGCCGCCGCCGCCAGCGGTGGATCGAAGGCCAGGACCGATTCCCGCAAAGGCATTGTCACGATAAAATCCGCACCTTCCCAGCGCGTTTCCTCCCCTTGGGCGTTGCGCGCGGTCACCGCCGTCACCCGTGAACCCTCGCGGTGGATGGTCGTTACTTCTTCTCCCAGCAACACTTGCCCGCCAAGCGCACGAATGTCGTCGCGGGTTTTTTCCCACATCATCCCCGGGCCGAGGCGCGGATACTCGAAGGTATCGATCAAGGTTTTGATCACGTCACCGCCCGAATGCCCCTTTTTTTTGGGAAATAACGCGTTGACCACTGCGCTGAGGAGCGAAAGCCCTTTGATACGTTGCGCGGCCCAATCGGCGCTGATCTCCGAGCAGGGCATGCCCCAGACTTTTTCGGTATAAGTTTTAAAGAAAATGTTAAAAAGTTTTTTCCCAAAGCGATTGCTGACCCAGTCTTGAAACGATTTTTCGGGTTGAATGGGAAAAAGCCGCGATTGGAGGTAGCTTAGACCGCAAAGAAAAGAGGTCCAGACGCCGAGACCGAAAAGGGCGTTGCCGGCTTTGAGTGGATAATCGAAGTAAACGCCCCGATAAAAAATCCGCGACATCCTTCGCACGCTGATAAATTGATCACCCAGCCGTTTTTTCCACCATTGAGTGATCTCATCGCTTTTGGAAAAAAACCGATGCCCCCCGATATCGAACCGATACCCTTCATATTCGACCGTGCGCGCAATCCCCCCCACGTAATGAGGATCCTTGTCCAGAACCACGACCGGGGTGCCATTTTCGATCAATTCCGCCGCCGCCGTCAATCCCGCCGGCCCAGCGCCAATAACAACAGTGCGGGAAATGGGAATGTGCGAGGTGGGCATAAAAATGATTTTTTGAGAATGATTAGCTTCAATATGGGTAAATATGTAAAATAAACAGCATTTTTAACCACGACACATGATACGATTTTCCGAAACTAAAAGATGATCGTGAACGAAACTTAATTTTCACCCAGCATTATCGATTTACAATCCACTTGTTTGGTATACCCGTGGATTTCTCCTTTTTCCAATTTAAATCCGCTCATGTGACGAGCAGGCCATGAATTACCTCGAGCAAGGTCATGTCTGCCTTTTTACCTAGTTGGCCAGACGAATTATGTGGATTCGATGAACGACCCCTCCACCGATCTCGACATCAATTGCCGCTCGCAACTTTTATCCTCGAAGCCTGTCGGTAAATCAATCAAACATTTCGTTGATCTTTGTTAGCTCTCGGCAACTTTAATGCTTCCCGAAATATCTTTCTGCGGATAAAATTAACGTCTTTCATTCCGATAGATATTAATAGTATCTACAAATACTAGGTAAATGTTATTGCTTCTTCTGCGAACGAGTCCACGGTATTCTTGCTTGGAAAGTATTTTGCGATGGAAAGCTAGTCCGCGATTTTAACTATGCAGAAGATGTCATCGATGCCATCCTCATTGTCGCTATGTTACCCGAGACCTTAGCATACCACCAATCCCGGTAGCCAATCCAGTCGCACACAAAAGTAGATGCAGGGGTCGTGCTTCGGGCTAAACTTTCCAAGCTGGTGGCAAATAACGGACGCTGGCGCATAATCGCGGCAATATATCGGAAAACACTCTCTAACACCGATATTCAACCTCTGTTGGATATCGGCGGCACTCTCCATGCCATGCATCTCTTTGTCATAGAAACCTGCCGGAGAGAAGAACGCAAAGTTCATTTGCTAACAATGTGGATCCAAACCTGATTGTTGCAGATTGTGCGCCTCGTCCAGCGCATCATCACATTGCCGCTGTTTCCAGAATTGAACGAAGAGCAAGCGGGCACCATCGTTACAGTCCTGCAAACTTGGGTGAAGCGCGGATAAGAGAACGGAACTTACGTGCGCAAATAATTTTTATAGCTTGATCATAATTATCTCTGTTCTTCGCCAATGCGAAAAATGTTCCCAGATAAGGACAACTTTGGCCTTTCCGCACATTAAGCTTCGCGATGCCTTTCGAGCCGATTGCCAAGCACGGGGAGAATCGCCTTTTTTCCGCTAGACCTGCGCGGGTTTCCGGCTTTCATTCCTTTTACTTATGAGTGAATTGCAAATTGGAGATCCCGCCCCCGCCTTCACCGCGGATGCCGTGGGCGGTATTTATGGAACCGGGAAAAGCGTCAGTCTTGGCGA
>JBBRFA010000038.1:0-26797 GCA_038225185.1 Chthoniobacterales bacterium | reverse complement strand
AACGCCAAGTCACTTCACGACTTCGATTCGTCGATCCATTCTTTAAGGATCTTTCCAAGGCATCCGCCAGCTTTATCAGGCAGCCTTTACGGTTAAAAGTGGTACCCATGTATTGAACCTGCACCTCTGATTCGCCCCCTGGTTATCTCGCCCTTCAACAGAAGGCCTCGGTATTTTCACTTTGTTCCACCCCGTAACTGTGTATCCTGCCTCCCAGAAAAAATTCTCTCAATGACCACTCCAGCAATCGGCATCATCGGCGGCAGCGGCCTTTATCAAATCGAAGGGCTTGTCGATCCCACAGAGATCGTTGTCGAGACGCCTTTTGGCCCCCCCAGCGACCGCTTGGTAAGCGGCACGTTGGGCGGCAGACAAGTTTATTTTCTCCCTCGCCACGGCAAAGGCCATCGCATTTTACCTCAGGAAATCAATCATCGCGCCAATATCTACGCCCTCAAATCGCTCGGCGTAGCCTGGATCATCAGCGTCACTGCGGTGGGTAGTTTGCAAGAGAAATATCCTCCGCGACATATCGTTTTGCCCGATCAATTTTTCGATCGCACGACCCACCGCGAAGGTCACACTTTTTTCGGTAACGGAATCGTCGCTCATATCGGGTTTGCCGATCCCACGAGTGCCGGTCTGCGAACGTTACTCGCCCGGACTCTCACCGAACTGCAGCTTCCCCATTCCAATGGCGGCACTTATGTCAACATGGACGGACCAGCTTTTTCCACCCGGGCAGAGTCGGGGGTGCATCGTCAACTCGGCTTCGATGTCGTTGGCATGACCAATCTGCCCGAGGCAAAACTGGCCCGCGAAGCCGAGATCGCCCTGGCTACCCTCTCGTTTGTCACCGATTACGACTGTTGGAAAACCGATGAGCCACCGGTAAATGTCGAGACGGTCATCGGCCACCTCACCGCCAATGCCGCCACCGCCCGCGAAGTCTTGCGTCGCGTCATTCCCTCCATCCCCCACACCGCCGACTGGCCGGAACATCGGGCCCTCGATACCGCACTCATCACTGCTCGCACGCTTTGGCCCGAAGAAACCTGTGGCAAACTCTCTCCCCTCCTTTATCGTTTTCTTTAAATCCACATGAAGTTACCGCTTTCCCTCTTTGCCTTTACCCTCGCCCTCACCCTTGGCATTGCCCTCACTGGCACCGGCTGCGCGCAAAATTCCATCCCCGCACCCCGCACACTTTCCGAGTCTGCGACTGCGCCAGCGCTACCCACGGTCAAAACCACCCCGGCTTTTCCTCGTCCGCTCAATCCACCGCCAGCCGATCCGGAGTTGAGCCTGGCCGATTTTCAACCCGGGCAGGGCACGATTTATTCCAGCGTTTTAGTCCGCGGCTCTTACATTGCGATGACGTTTGATGACGGCCCGCACGCCGAATTCACCCCCAAACTGCTCGATCAGCTTAAATCCCGTAATATCAAAGCCACTTTCTTCGTTGTCGGGCAAAACGTCGCCGCCCATCCGCAAATCGCCAAACGCATCGTTGACGAGGGCCACGAGATCGCCAACCACTCCTGGTCGCACCCCGCGTTTGCCAAAATGAGCAACGAAGCGGTTAGCAGCCAGATCCAGCGCACTGAGGACGCCATTTTCTCTGCCACTGGTCTCCGCTCCACCAACTTCCGCCCCCCTTACGGCTCCATCTCTGCCGCGCAAAAAAAATGGGTCCCTCAAAAATTCAAATTACGCATCGTCCTCTGGTCTGTCGATCCTCTCGACTGGCGTAAACCCGGCGACGCCGTCCTCCGTTCCCGCATCGTCAACGGTGCCCACGACGGCGCCATCATCCTCGCCCACGACATCCACGGCACCACGGTGCGCGCCATGCCCGAGACCTTCGACGAACTTCTCGCCAAAGGCTTCAAATTCGTCACCGTCGAACAACTTTTAGCTCTCGAAATCCCCAAAGCCGCTCCCACCCGCCTTCCTTCCCCTTCACCCATCGACATCCCCGCAACCCCCCCGGCACTCCCCTGATTTCTCCCCCTCTTCCAGGCCGCTGGCGCCTATTGTTTAAGGTTTATTTATGGCACGAAAACTAAGGGCAGGTCCTTTATTGGGGCCACGAAAAAGTTGTCCGCAGATTTAACAGATTTGCACAGATTCTTAGGAGGGATTTCTTTTCCTCAATCTGTGAACCGTAGATTGCCAGACTAACCCATCCTGAAGTATATTTCTGGCAAATCTGTGGATAAAAATCTGGCGGCCCAACGAAAGAGCGACCAAAGGACGGGTGCCCTGGCTTCACTCTTTCAATGTTCAATGTTGGATGTTCAATGTTCATCCTCCTTTTTCCCCCAATTCGTGTTCCTTCGAGTCCATTCGTGGTTAAAATCCCTTCCCCCCACGAAAAAGTTGTCCACAGATTTACACAGATTTGCACAGATTATCAGAAGGGATTTCTTTTCCTCAATCTGTTAAATCTGTGGATAAAAAAACCTGGCGGCCCAACAAAAGAGCAACCCAAGGACAGGTCTATTATTGAAATCCCACCCCTTAGACGGCGACGGATTGGAGCCAGTCGGGGAGGGCGGTGGTGACGCGGGCGCGGAGCCGGGCGAGGAGGCTGTAAAGGCCGAAGTAGGCGCGGTTGGTGTAGATGCCATCGACGTCGCCGCTGGCACCTTTCATCTGCCGAAGGTCGCGGCTTTGCAGGTTGTCTTCGCCGAGGCGATACATGCTTTGGATAAAGGTGCCGTCGCCGAAGTCGAAGCTGCCATGGCGGAAGGGGCGCCCAAGGAGTTCAATGGAACTGGCGCAGATGTCGAGGACGTTTTTGCGCATTTCGGGCGCATCAGTCGCCTGGAAAATGCCGATGTCTTCGAGGCAACGTTCAAGCAGGGCCGGGTCTTCGAGGACCTGGCTGTCGAGGAAACGGAAGTGTTTCCGATAGTAAATGGGGGCGATTTGTTTGGTGCAGCCGAAGTCGATTACCCAAAGTTGGCCGTCTTTGATGAGGAAATTTCCCGGATGCGGGTCGGCGTGGAAGAGGTGGAGGGTGTGGATCTGGTGATGGTAGAGGTCCCAGAGAGCCTGGCCGATGCGGTCGCGTTCGGGCTGGCTGGTGGCAGGGGAATCGGCGAATTTATCGAGCGTGACGCCATCGATCCAGTCGAGGGTAAGAATGCGGCGGGTGGAGTATTCGGGGTAGTAGATGGGGAAACGAACGTTGACGAGATGCGCGGAGCGGCGGGAGAGGTCGATGGAGCGCTCGAGTTCGAGGGCGTAATCGGTTTCTTCGAGCAGGCGGGCTTCGACTTCGGCGATGTAGGGGGCGACCTGGCTTTCTTTGAGGCCCATGATTTGCAGGGCAATGGGTTTGATGAAGCGGAGGTCGGAGGTGAGGCTTTCGGCGACGCCGGGGTATTGGACTTTGACGGCGAAAGTGCGGTCGCCCAAGGTGGCTTTGTGAACCTGGCCGATGCTGGCTCCGTGGGCGGCGGCCTGGGTGAAGGTGTCGAAGAGGTCGGTGGGCGATTTGCCAAATTCACGGCGAAAGGTGCGGACAACGAGCGGGTAGGAGAGGGGCGGGGCGGAGTATTGGGCTTGGGCAAATTCTTTGGCGTAAGCGGGCGGGAGGAGGTTTTTGTCGATGCTGAGCATTTGCGCGAGCTTCAGCGGGCCGCCTTTGAGTTTGCTAAAGGTGTCGAAGACGCGGCTGGCGTTTTGTTCGTGGAGAGAGGTGGTGTCGCGGCTGCCGCCGAGGGCGCGCTGGCCGTAGTGCTTGAGGTAATTGACGCCGACCTGGGCACCGGCTCCGGTGAGGGCGGCGATGCGGGCGAGTTTGCTGCTTGGGATGCTGTCTTGGTCCATGAAAAAGTTGTCCGCAGATTGCGCAGATTTTCGCAGATTATCAGGAGGGATTTCTTTTCCTCAATCTGTGCAAATCTGTGAACCGTAGATTGCCAGACTAACTTATCCTGAAGTATATTTTTGGCAAATCTGTGGATAAAAAACCTGACGACTGTGTGAACCTCCCTCCGATTCGTGTCCATTCGTGGTTAAAATCCCTTCTCCCCTCGAAAAAGTTGTCCACAGATTTCACAGATTTTCGCAGATTATCAGGAAGGATTTCTTTTCCTCAATCTGTAAAATCTGTAAAATCTGTGGATTAAAAAACCTGGCGACCCAACGAAAGAGCAACTAAGAGACGGGTCTTTTATTGGGGCGATGTTTGCGATATGCTTTTGGATCACGTCTTGCATCGATTCTCATTTTTCATTCCAAAAATCCTGCTTGTCAGGCAGTGGCTCACCGCACTATGATAGAAGCATGACTTTAACTTTGCCAGACGAGCCCGCTTTGCAAAGCATGAGTGATGCGCAAATCAAGCTCGATCTCGCCTGTGCCCTGGTTGCCGCGAGACGCCTTTCCCGAAGCGTGGCCGCCCGAATTGCCGGCATCAACTTGCAGGCGATGGACGAGGAGTTATACCAGCGTAAGATTCCCTTTTTCACGGAGGAAATGCTGGAGCAAGATCTAGCCACGCTGGCTTCCTTTCCTGGAAAGTGATCGTCGTCTCCGACACCTCCGTTATCCTCAATCTTTGCTGGCTACGGCTGGAAACCCTATTGCCCGCCATTTATACCAAAATTTGGGTTCCCTGCCTTGTCCAACGCGAGTTTGAAAATCGGGCGGTCACTGACAGCCGGTTCGAAGGTCTGGTCTTTCCCGCTTTTATCCTCGTTGCCGAACCTGCCTTGATCCCCGCAGACCTTCGCGACAACCCCCGCCTCGACCGCGGTGAAGTGAACGCCATCGCCCTTGCTTTGGAGAAAGGCATCAGGCACGTTTTAATCGACGAAACTGCTGGGCGTGCGGCTGCACAAGCCCATGGATTGCACGTATCTGGCCTGCTGGGCATTCTTATCGAAGGTAAACGCCGCCACATGTTACCCGCCATTCGCCCGCTCATCGACCGACTCGACACCGAAGCCCGATTTTGGATCGCCCCCAGCCTCCGCAATCGCGTATTGGCATTGGTGGGAGAGTGAAGCCCAGTGACTGACAAGTGAAGAAAAGATGCAAGGATCCGACTAATTGAAAGGTCTTAAAGAACATTCCTCCCTTCCCCTGTTCTTCCCCCTGATTCGTGTTCCTTCGTGTCCATTCGTGGTTAAAATCCCTTCCCCCCACGAAAAAGTTGTCCGCAGATTGCACAGATTTTCGCAGATTATCAGGAGGGATTTCTTTTCCTCAATCTGTGAAATCTGTGAAATCTGTGGATAAAAAAACCTGGACGCAAAAGAGCAATTAAAGACCAGTAATAAAAGACCTGTCCCCTAGTTTAAATTCCCCCAACATCGAAATTTGAATGGGAGCTTTCGACCTAAAGAGCAACTAAGGGATGGGTCTTTTATCGGGGCCACGAAAAAGTTGTCCACAGATTTCACAGATTTGCACAGATTATCAGGAGGGATTTCTTTTCCTCAATCTGTGAAATCTGTGGATAAAAAAACCTGGTGGCCCAACCAAAGAGCAATCAAGGGACTGGTGCCCTGACTTCTTCTTTCAATGTTCAATGTTGGATGTTTAATGTTCATCCCCCTTGTTTCCCTATTCGTGTTCATTCGTGGTTTAAAACCCTTCCGACTAAGTGACAGGTCTTTGAATGGGACCACGCGAAAAATTGTCCACAGATTTGCACAGATTATCAGGAGGGATTTCTTTTCCTCAATCTGTTAAATCTGTTAAATCTGTGGATAAAAAAACCTGGACGCAAAAGAGCAACTAAAACCAGTAATAAAAGACCTGTCCCCTAGTTTAAATTCCCCCGGCGTTGGCTGCACTTCTTTCCCGGGTCGTCGCATTGGGAGAAGTATGGCTCACGCCAGTGGAAAGACAGGTTTTCGGCGAGTCGCCGAAAACAGCACGCGAGTTGCCTCGCTCCCCAGAAAAGAGCAGAATGGTAATCCACCCCAGGACATGAGGTGGCCGGTTTTTTACTCAACCCTTTTGAGAACGGGTCTAATCCCTCTTTTTGCCGAATGGGGCGATGATTTCGCCCACATAAACGCCGACACTTTTCAACCCGGCGGTGTATCGGTTTTCGGGGACGACTGATAATCCATCGTTGGCTTCTTTAACCATGCGCAACGCGGTATTGGCAGCAGTTTTGAGTGCTCCATGACGATCCACCGCTTCGATAATGGCTTCGATGTCGGCGTCCTCACCCCGGAGGAGTTGGTTGCTGATATCTTGATTTTCCTGGCCACGGGCAGATTGCAGGAGGATGATGAGCGGAAGGGTGAGCTTGCCTTTGCGGAGGTCGGTGCCGAGGGTTTTGCCAGCTTCGGCTTCGTTGCCGACGAGGTCGAGCAGGTCATCATAGACTTGGTAGGCAGTGCCAAGTTTCAAGCCGTATTGTTTGAGGGCAGAGATGCTGTCGGGGCTGGCTTCGCTAATGAAAGCGCCAAGTTCCGCCGCAGCGGCAAAAAGGGCGGCGGTTTTCATTTCGATGATGCGAAAATAATCGGCGGTGCTGAGTTTAAGATCGAATCGGCGCTGGGTTTGAATGATTTCTCCCGAACAAACTTCGGTGGCAGCATCGGCGATGCGACGGCTGATTTCGGTGTTGGAAAAATTGGTGGCAAGTTTAAGGGCGTGGGAAAAAAGGCAATCGCCGAGGAGAACACTGATGGTGTTGCCCCATTTGGCATTGGGGGTGGGTTGATCGCGACGACGGTCGGCTCCGTCGATGATGTCATCGTGGACGAGGGTGGCCATGTGGATCAATTCCAGGATAATGGCCAGATCGATGTGGGCGGAGGTGATTTTACCCGTGGCGCCGCCAGCGAGAATGGCGAGGGCGGGGCGCAAATGTTTGCCGCCATTGTCGAGGGCGTAGGAAATGTAGCCTTCCACAGCGGGATCGAAGGCCCGGGCTTGTTCCTTGATGCGTTGATCGACGGTGTAGAGGTGCGGATTGATCAGATCGAAGGTTTGTTTAAGCCCGAGACGTGAGGCGGCGGAGACGGTAACGCGAGGAATTGTGAGGTTTTTCACTAAGTTTCTTTAGGTTTATTGAAGGCGAAAGTCAACGCTGACCAGAGATCAGTTTACATGGATGAAAGATTGATTGTCTGGGAAAATGGCGTTGATTATGCTTCCGGCTCATGGGTTTTTTTCGATCTGCCATTTTCTGTCTATTAGCGTTTACGTTTCAGGGGTGCCAGCGGACTCCGAGTAACGAGGCGCACGAGCGCGTCCTGGCGTTGATCCAGGCGGGTCACACCGAGGAGGCGCTGCAAGTCGTCAATGCAGGTTTAAGGGATCAGGGCGACGATGCGGCGTTGCTCAACGATCGGGTGGCTCTTTTGCTTCTCATGGAAGATCGTGAAGCTCGTCGGGAAGCCCTGGAGACTTTGAAAAAACTGCGTTCCCTCGGGGTTGGGCACGCTGTGCTTTATGAGCACGTGAGGCATTCTTCTAAAATCGCCCGGCTTAATGTGGCCAAAATACTGGGTCAATTGGAGGATTCCAAGAGCCTGAAACATCTCCACCGGCTGGCGGAGGATACCGATCCCGAGGTGCGGGCGGCTTCGGTCTGCAGCTTGGGCAAGTTGAAAGATCCCAAAAGTAAAATGTTGCTTTGCATACGACTAAAGGATGCGGACTGGAAGGTGCGTGGAGAAGCCGCCGACGCTCTGGCTGCGCTCGGTGATTGTTCAGCGACTCCGTTTTTACTGCAAAGAGCCAACGATCCCGATGCCTACGTCCGGATGAAAGTGCAGAGTGCCATTTTGCAATTGGCGGCTCCTGCACAAAAGGCAGTCTATGAAAAGACCTTGGGCGGAGAGGTCTGGCCGGAGCGAATCACCGCCGCGCTTGCCCTGACCAAAATCGGACAGGTGGACCCAGCGGAGAGGGTTTTGCTGCAAGCCTTGCAGGAGGCACCGGAGGTGGACCGTGCTTTGCTGGCGGAGAAAATTTCAAAAATGGTTTCCGACGCCCAATATGACGAGGTGGCACAGATGTTAAGTCGCGAGAAAGATACTGCGGTGGGCACGGTTTTGGCCGGATATTTTGACCGGAGAGAGGATGAAAAATCCCAGCGTATCGCGCAAGATTACCACTCTAAGGCGGAGAGCCGCAGATAGTCGCGGCTTGAGGCCAGCGAACTAGCAGGGTTCAGTCGGCTTCTCGATCTCCAACTGCAGATTCTCTGGAAGCAGACTCCAAAGTGTCGGATGTGTTTCAACCAGCCTCGCGATGTCGGCAAAATCTTTGATGCGCTTGCTTGGCCGACGGCTGGAATTGCGCCATGCTAAAATTTTGCCGGTGAGCGTGTCCTCCAGCGAAGCGACACGCAGTAATATCCCGTGAACGTCGGCCGGAACCGATCTATCTGGAAATGAAAGGTAAACATCTTCCGTGCTTAGTTGGATACTTACACTCGATTGCCCTTTGAAGTTTACCGATCATTGAAATCGGTCCAATGTAAAACCTTCGCCCGCAAGAGTGGAAACTGCCCTGTCAACGTCTTCTGCTGCCACTACGAAATCAACGTCCCGAGTGACCATGGGCTCCTCTGCCCAATGGTTGACGGCAATACCACTGATCGCACACCACCTGACTTCTGCTCGCTCCAGACAATCAACCAAATGCATCACGTCGTTGGTGCCCCCGGCCGTCTGCCAATCGTAAAATTTCTTCGCGGTCACAATAAGAACGTATCGAAAAAGGGCCGGGTTGGCAGTGAGTTTCCCAACCGAACAGCCCCGACTAGCCATGCAAAATGATCAAGCTTTCTCGTGCAGAAATATCGCTCGACGGTGGCGCAAGAAAACCGGAATTAATCGTTGTCCCGACGGTTGCGAAACGAGTAACCGACAGCTCCCCCGGCGGGTTTATTGCCACCATCACGCACACTGGGGCCACCAGCGGAAGATGCCGGACGGGCAGGTTTGCCTGGACGTTTGCCGCCTCCACCGCGTCTTTGCCCCTGACCGGAGCCTGAGCGCGGCCCGTTGCGGGGCGGACGTTCCTGACGTTCCCCCGCCGGAATGGGTGGTGGCGCGGCGGAATAGTCGAACCCATCGGCCCGTTTGCGTAAAATGCCGCGTCCGATGAAGCGTTCGAGCGTTTTTAGCGGAGCGTAATCGTCCTGGGCCACGAAGCTGAGGGCTTCCCCCACGGCATGGGCGCGTCCGGTGCGCCCGATGCGATGCACGTAATCCTCGGCGTGAAGCGGAAAATCGTAATTGATGACATGCGAAATGCCATCGACATCGATTCCGCGAGCGGCAATATCGGTGGCGACGAGCACGCGCACCGTGCCATTTTTAAATTCCTGCAAAGCACGCAGTCGCTGATTTTGCGAACGATTGGAGTGGAGAGTGCCGGTTTTGATGCCCTGGGCTTCAAGTCGGCGCGAAACACGGTCGGCACCATGTTTGGTGCGGGTAAAAACGAGCACACTATCGAGGACTGGATCGGCCAGTAAATGGCAGAGCAGACTCAGCTTCAAGCCCTGGGGCACTTCATAGACAAATTGGGTGACGGTTTCCGCCGGGTTCGAGCGACGCCCGATTTGCACGATCTGCGGATTGCGCAAAAACTCGTGGGTAAGCCCCTCGATATCCTTGGAGAGTGTGGCCGAAAAGAGCAAGGTTTGACGCCGTTGCGGCAGGCGGCGAACGATGTTGCGGATCGATGGGATGAAGCCCATGTCGAGCATCCGATCTGCCTCATCGAGGATAAGATGTTGCAGCCCGGAGAAATCGCCGTGCCGCTGTTGCAAGAGATCGAGGAGGCGTCCCGGGCAGGCAATAATGATGTGGGTGCCGGTTTTGAGAGCCTCGATCTGCGGGCGTTCCCCAACCCCGCCGAAGACGGTGGCCACCCGCAGGGGCAGATGATGGGCGTAGGCACGGACGTTTTCCTCGATTTGCACGGCAAGTTCGCGGGTGGGAGCGAGGACGAGGGCGAGGGTTTTCTGGGTGGACCAATCGGTGATTTGTTCGGCTAGTTTGGTCAGCACAGGCAGGGTGAAAGCAGCGGTTTTGCCTGTGCCCGTCTGGGCGATGCCGATGACATCGCCGCCGCTTAAAATCGCGGGAATGGCCGCCGTCTGGATGGGGGTGGGTTCGGTGTAGCCGGCTTCTTTGACGGCTTGCAAAACTTTGGGTGCTAACCCGAGTGAGGAAAAAGGCATGGTCGCCACCTTGCACCAGAATGGATAATAAAGCACGCACTATAAAATCTGCGACGGCCCGGAGACATGCGGCCTGGTTTTTACGGCCTGCTCGTCTTTTGTGGGCATCCCCCGGCTGCCGGACCCTGGATTACTTCACTGCCGGAATCACCCGATCCAATAATTTCGCACTCGATAACACTCCCGGCATTCCAGCTCCAGGATGCGTGCCCGCTCCCACGAAATACAAACCTTCCACATCCTCGCTCACATTGTGCGGACGGAACCAGGCGCTCTGGGTAAGAATCGGCTCAAACTGGAAAGCGCTTCCGGCATACGCATCCAAATCGCGCTCGAAATCCAGGGGCGTCATGATGCGCTGCGAAATCACATGCTTCCTAACATCGGGACACAGTCCGGGAATTTCCAGCGAAGCTAGTATCGCATCCGCGTAACGCTCCTTGATCGCCTCCCAATCCTGTCCGCCCTGGAGGTTGGGCACAGGGGACAAAACGTAAAAACACTCGCATCCCGGAGGTGCCAGATTGGGATCGGTGCGGGTGGGGGCATGCAGATAAAGCGAAAAATCCTCGGCCAATTGTTTGCGGGTAAATATATCTGCCAGCAATTCCTTGTAACGCGGACCTAGCACGATGGTGTGATGCGCCAGATGTTCGTAAGTGCGATCGGTGCCAAAATAAAGCACGAACAATCCCATCGAGTAACGCATTTTTTCCACTTTGCGATCCGTCCATTTTTTGCGGTGTTGCGGAGCGATCTGCTTGCGATAGGTGTTGGCCACATCACCGTTGGAGACGACGACACTGGCAGAATAAACAGTTCCATCAGCCGTTCTTACCCCGGTGGTTTTACCGTTGCTCACGAGAATTTCCTCGACGCGGGTTCCCAGATGCATCCGGCCTCCTAATTTGCGAAAAACGCCTAACAAACCCTGCACCACCGCTCCGGTGCCGCCAATCGCGGAGTGAACGCCCCATTTTTTTTCCAGATAATGGATCATGGAATAGATCGAGGAACTTTGGAAGGGATTGCCTCCAATGAGCAGGGGATGAAAGCTGAAGACCTGACGCAGCGCCGGGTCTTTGATGTAGGTGGAGGTAAGCGTGTAAACGTTTTGATCGCTGCGCAACTTGGCCAGGTCGGGGGCGATTTTCAGCATGTCCCAAAGTGATGAAAACGGCACATCGGCGAGGTCGGTAAAGGCGCGGTCGAAAATGGCGTGGGAACGTTCGACGAACCGATGATAGCCGGGAATGTCGGCTGGATTGAATTTCCTGATTTCCTCGACGATTTCCTCCGTTTTACCTGTGTAATTGAAGACGCGTCCATCGGAGAAATGAATGCGATAATAAGGATTTACCTCGACGATTTTTACGTGATCCTCCGTTTTCTCCCCGGCAAGGGCGAATAATTCGTCGAGCAAAAACGGCGCCGTGATAATGGTGGGACCGCCATCGAATGTGAAGCCGTCCTGGGTGTAAACATAGGCGCGGCCACCGGGTTTGTCGCGCATTTCGAGGAGATCGACCTGATAGCCGCGAGCTTGCAGGCGGATGGCGGCACCGATGCCGCCAAAGCCGGAGCCGATGACCACGGCGGCAGGTTTGACTAGTGATTTGTTAGTAGCGGGTGAGACGGGTTCGAGGACAGCGGGCATGATGTTATGATTGATGGGTTAGCCAATGAGTTGCCGGACGTTTTTTAACAAATGGAGCAGGGCGGCACTTTGTTCGGGGAGAAAAACCTCGGCGCGGGCCACTTTGCAGGCTTGCTCGAAGAGGGTTTCCATTTTTTGCCGGACGACAGGTTCCGCGCCGGATTTTAGAATCAGTTCCTTGGCCTTGGCCACGGTCGATTCGGTGGGGATCGGGCTGCCCAGGCAAAGCTGAAGCAGGGTGCGTTCGGTATCGTCCAGGAGTTCATAGGCGGTGCGGACGAGCAATGTTTTTTTTCCCTCCAACAAATCGTCGGGAATTTCCGCGTCGGAAATTTCGAAGCGGGCAAAATCTTTCAGATCATTTTGAATTTGAAAAGCCAGCCCGGCAGGTTTGGCGAGAGCTTTGAGAGCCTCGATGATGGGTGGTTCGCAGCCGGCTAGGACGGCGCCCATCACGAGCGGACATTCGATGGTGTAAAGCGTGGTTTTAAGCCAATACATCTGCTCGATTTCCTCAACGCTCACTTTGGAGACATCGCGCACGCCGTAAAGAATATCGGCCAGTTCGCCGCAACCGGTATCGATCAGGTAATCGAGCAAAAGATTCAGTAATTCGGCCCGATTGGGCACACCACTTTTAAGAATGGCTTGTTGCGCGCGGGCAAATAAAACATCGCCGAGAACAAGGGCGAGGTTGTGCGCGGTTTGCTGGCGATTATGCAAGGTGGCGAGCCGGCTTTCGAGGAGTTTATGCAGGGAAGGCTCCCCACGACGGGTCTCCGAGTGATCGATCAAATCGTCGTGGATGAGGATAAAAGCGTGGAGCATTTCCAAGCTGGCGGCAACGCTCACCAATCCATCCGGAGGGAGCGGCGAGGCACAAAAAATATCCACGCTTTGCAGAAAAAGCAGCGGACGAATGCGTTTGCCGGGACGACAGGCAAAATTATGCAAATCGTCGAATAAAGTGTGAAAAAGTGCCGTGTTGGCAATGTTATTTCCCAGTCCGGCCCGGCTCAACCATTCGCTTACGCAGGCATCGATCTGCTTTCGTAAGGGTTGGGCGGTTTGAATCGTGGGTGACTGAGTCGGTGACATATTGACGAATGTGCATTACAGCGGTATCGCGAAGGATTGTGAATACTTATCGTTACGCACCGTTGTTTGGTCTGGTTTCGCGGAGATTAGTCCGCGTACTGCTTTTTCTCTGGATCATCAGTTGCCTGGTATCCGTTTCGTGGTCGGCAAATCCACCCGAACCTGCCCGGGAATTTCGTGGCACTTGGGTGGCCTCGGTCTTTAATCTCGACTGGCCGGCCAGCGCTGGTAGTGGTGCCGCCGGGCAACGGGCGCAGTTGATCGCTCTTTTAGACAATGCCAAACGTCTCAATCTCAATGCCGTGATCCTTCAGGTGCGGCCCAATAGCGATGCGCTTTATCGGTCCTCAGTCGAACCCTGGTCGGCCTGGCTTACTGGCACGATGGGAGCCGATCCGGGCTACGATCCCCTGGCGTTTGCCGTGGAGGAAGCTCACCGGCGCGGTCTGCAATTGCATGCCTGGGTCAACCCTTTTCGCGCTTTGGCCACGACCAAGGGCGGCATGTCGCCGAAACATATCTCGCGACGCCATCCAGAGTGGATTCGCAGCTACGGCTCGCAGCTCTTTATCGATCCAGGCATTCCCGAGGCGCAGGCTTATGTAAAAAAAGTGTTGCTCGACATCGTGCAACGTTACGACATCGATGGCTTGCATATGGATGATTATTTTTATCCTTATCCCGTGGCCGGCAAAGAATTTCCCGATGGCGCGACGTTTCGACGGTTTGGCGGTGGCACCCCGCGGTCCGAGTGGCGTCGGCAGAATATCAATCGCTTTATGTCGGGTCTGTATTCTGCCGTAAAAAGCGAAAAACCGCACGTTCTGGTCGGCATCAGCCCCTTTGGCATCTGGCGTCCGGGTGTCCCAGCCGGGACCACCGCAGGGATCGATGCCTACGAAACTCTCGGCTGCGATGCCCGTCTCTGGATTCAACGTGGCTGGCTCGATTATCTTTCGCCGCAACTTTATTGGCCATCGGAACCTGCCGCGCAAAGTTTTCCCGCCCTTTACGGCTGGTGGAGTTCGCAAAACTCCAGCGGACGTCATCTCTGGCCCGGCATCGCCACCGAACGCGTGGGAGCCAAACGGCCAGCCAGCGAACAAGTCCGCCAAATCCTTACCATCCGGCGCGGCACTGGCACGGCGGGTCACATCCATTGGAATAACAAAGCGCTTCTGCAAAACCGGGGCGGCGTCTCCACCCTGCTCGCAGCCAACACCTACGCCGAGCCGGCTCTTGTTCCCGCCTCGCCCTGGCTCGGACGCTCCGCTCCAGCACGACCCAGGCTGAGCTTGAAAACAGGCGGCGTGGTCGATTGGGGCAGCCCCGGAAAAAACATCGGCGCCTGGCTCGTGCAATGGCAGACCACCGCAGGCTGGCAAACCCAAATCGTCGGCTCCAGTCAAGCCGGGGTAGCCTGGCGTCCCGGTGCAAAAGGTGTCGCAGTGCGCGCCGTCAGCCGCACCGGGTTTTTAAGCGAAACAGGTTTTTTAAGCAACTAACCCTCCCGCCTCGTCCACCTCTATTCAAGTCTTCCAGCCAGACTTCTTTTTGCATAAACTGCAGGCACCATGAAAAAACGTTCCTTCCGCATCGTCCCCATCCTGCTGGCTCTCGCTTTTGTCGCCTGGCAGTATTTTGGCTCCGAAAAATTCGTCAATCCAGAGACCGGCCAGGTCGCCCGGGTCGCGCTTTCCGAAAGCCAGGAACAACGTCTCGGCCTGCAAAGTTACCAGCAAGTCCTCTCCGAATCCAAAGTCATCCCCAGCGGCCCCCAAGCCGACCTCGTCCGACGTGTTGCCAGCCGTCTCGCACCCGTCACCGGCGATGCCGCCCGGAAATTCGAATGGTCGGTAAGCCTCGTCGATAACCCGCAAATCAATGCCTTTTGCCTACCCGGCGGGAAAATCGTCGTTTACACCGGCATCCTGCGGGTGACCCAGAATGAAGCCGGTCTCGCCGCTGTGATGGGACACGAAATGGCTCACGCCACCGCGCGTCACGGTTCCCAGCGCATGTTGCAATCCAAGCTCATGCAAACCGCCGCCGTCGGAGCCTCCATCTCCCTTGCCGACATGGAGCCGCAGCAACGCCAGGCCACCATGGCCGTGCTCACTGGTGCCGCACAATATGGCGCCATACTCCCATTTTCCCGTGGTCACGAACTGGAGGCCGACCGCATCGGACTCCGCTACATGGCACGCGCAGGCTACGACCCTCGCGAAGCGGTGGAATTCTGGAAACGCATGGCGCAGGTGGGCGGACAAAAACCGCCCGAATTTGCCTCCACCCACCCTGCCGATGGCAACCGCGTCGCCCAGTTGCAAAAGCTCATGCCCGAAGCGCTTGCCGAATATGAAAAAGCGACCGGCAAACGACTGCCCGATTTAAACTAATCCCGTGGGACTCCACCAGTCTCACCCCGGCCTCGGTGGCGGATTTTTCGGCGGCGAGGGTCTCGAACGCAGTCTGGGTTTGGTCCATCCGGTTAAAGAGCGGACCGAGGGTGAGAGCGGCCAGATCCGAGGTGCATGGGGCTTTTTGCCCAGGTGGCGAAGAAATCCCGCAGGCTGGAAAAAGCAGCATCGCGAGCGGCATCGGCCTCTTTTAAAGGGTCGGTAAAGTTACTGGTAACCTGGCGCGAAGTGGCCAGGAGGATGGAGGCGCGGTCCGCCTCGGCAGCGGCGGCAATGTAAGCCAGGAATGTCACTGTGCCTGGCCGGGTCTATTGATGTGGCTTTGGATTTGGTTTTTCATTCCAGACGACGATCTGCCCCTGGCGGTTGATGTAGCCCCAGCTATTGAGATTCCATACTTTTTCTCCGTTGCGTTGGTAGCCTTCGGCCAAAGCTACTGGTGCCAGCTCATTATAAAACTTCGGGCACTGGTTGCCAAAATAAGAATTGCTTTTGCCCCAGATCCAATGTGCAGCGACATATTTTGGGGCGCAAAGTTCCCTGGCTTCTGTATCGATGAGGCCCCAGCCTTCCCGCTGGTAGATGCCTCGGTGGTCGGTGCTGCGATGGGTCACCCATGCACTACCACGCTCGAAGTCGCCAATGGCTGTGTAAGTGTCGTTGGCAAGGATCCCCCCCTTTTCGGTAATGAGTGCGGTGACGAATTTGAGGTTGCCTTTTTCGTCTTTTTGCCTGGTATCAACCGCCACAGCAATGCCGTCGCGGAATTCGCCAATGCGGTTGAAGATCGGTTCGACGAGAATTTTGCCCTCAGCCGTGGCGAGGCCATTGCGAAAATCGCCACGGGTGAGGACGGCCAGGTTGCCGCGCCAGCGTGTTTTTGCCAGCTTATCCGGGCCTTCGTAAAGCCAGCCCGCTCTCCCCTGCGGTGGCTCATAAGCATAATCGGTAAGCACTTTCCCGGTCCGGTCGATCATGGCCCATTTGGGTTCATCCCATCTGGCACCGGCTTGCAAAACCCATGCCCTGTCGTTGCAAAAAGGTGTGGTCGCGCCAAACTGCGGAGGAATAATCAGGTGGCCTCCATGGTCCACATAACCCCACAAGTATTTGGAGAAAATAGTGGCGGGGGGAGCGGGTGTGGATTGGCCGACTTCTCCGAGGCCCTCGGAAAAGGAGCGGGTGGAGCGAAATTGCTCTGCGATTACGAGTGTGCCTTGTTTGTCGATATACCCTGCGCAAGGGTCATAGACCGAGCTGCGCGCACCTTCGGGCGACTGATTCCAGACGGGCGCAAGTCCTTCGGAAAAAGGGACGAGTTGGCCTGCTGGGCCGAGATAAGTCCCCGGCGCGACGATGATTTTTCCTTGTTCGTCGATGTAGCCATAACTCCAGTCTGTGTCGGTGTCCCCGTCTGGCTTTTTGCGCTCCACTCGTTTGACCACGACAGCCCTGCCTTCGCTGGGGGCACGTATTTCGCTAAACTGGGCCGTCAACTGGATCTCGCCGTCCCTGGAAATCAGGCTCTGCAAATAGTTGTTGTCGGTGAGTTTGTAAAGCGATTCTCCCCAATTAGCGACTCCCTGCAAGGCTTGGGTGAAGAGCACTCGGCCATCGTCGGTGATGAGTTGATACTTGCTGCCGACGACGACCCAAGCGCGTCCGTTTTTAAAATCGAGACCCTCAGGGTGGTTCCAAGCCTCGGATTCCCGTCTGCCCATTTCGTGCTCGGCAAACTCCGGGGCAAAGAGGATTTTGCCTTCTTTGGAGAGAAGCCCCCATTTGTTTTTGCGGGTAAACCAAGAGACACCGCCGTTGGTCGGGATCGGCATGTCGCGTTTGCGCGGCCAATGGAGCGAGGGTTTGAAAATCCAATGCCCATCCAGCGCAAAAAGTCCCAGTTTGTCGCCGGAACGCACCCAGGCGCGATCTTCGAAAAGGACGATATCATCGTATTTCACCGGCAGAATGAGAGTGCCCGAGGGGTTGAGAATACCTTGCTTTTTGCCGATCCACACAATCTCGTTTTGGCCTGCGCCTTGTCCCAGAGTGAATTGGTTAAAAACCAGCTCGGTCAGCCATTTTCCTGATCGGTCGATGTAGCCCCAACGGTCCTTTTGCCAGACTTTCACGCGGTCAGTCTCAAATATCTCGATGCAGCGCTCGAAGCGCGGCTCGATCACCCAAGCGCCGGTCGAGTCGATGTAGCCCCACTTCCCATCTTTTGAAAATGGATAGAGCAAAGGGGGAATACTTTGTTCTGCTACGATAACATTCCAATTTGCGATCGTTAGTAACAGTAACAACAAGGTGGTCGCTTTTCTCATCTGGAATATTAGCACATCCTGTTCTTTTTTGGGGTATGCATCGAGCGGGCTTATTTCTAGCGGAAGGTTTGCGAACCGACATATGCCGAGATCTTTGCCCAGCCTTCCTGCGGTGCCATTGCGCTTCCAAACTCCTCTCTGGTCACGAGTGAAGCAGGCACAGTCCCGTGGGATCACTCTCTCAAGCTTGGTGACGCACCTACGGCGCTCATGTTTGGTCATGGGTTTTTCTAT
Organism: Chthoniobacterales bacterium; assembly: GCA_038225185.1. Classification (GTDB taxonomy): domain Bacteria; phylum Verrucomicrobiota; class Verrucomicrobiia; order Chthoniobacterales; family DASVRZ01; genus DASVRZ01. The sequence continues at coordinate 8,878 of JBBRFA010000038.1, read as the reverse complement.
AAAGATTAGGCTTCCATGAAGCCATTGCGCCGAGCTTATTACCTTTTTTTCGCAAATGAGACGCTCTCGCCGGCAAGCTTTTACTTCCTCTCGTCGTCCAGGCCGCTGCGTGCTCCCATCCCGGTGACCACAATCATCCCGCCCAAGTGCGGGAAACGTTTGTTGTCGTTCGACAGATTCTAATCGACAAACAAATCGGATGCGGGCCTTGTGGAAATGCTTGCAGGCGCGACGGCTGGGGTCGTCGGAAAACAGGACGACGCAGGGTCGGGGTTCAGATAAAAGCCACGGGTTCTAACGGAGCCTCACCCTCCTGGCTTTATCTGGGGCGGTTGATCGAGGGTCTCCCGGACTTTGCGGATGAGTGCCGCCGGGCTAAAGGGTTTTTGCAGGAAGTCGCCGGGAGCCGCGGTGGAATTCGTTTGCGCTGACGTGTAGAGGACAGCGGTTTCGGGGTGGTGGGCGAGGATGGCGGCGGCGAGATTGTCCCCAGCCATGCCGGAGAGGGCGGGGTCGGTGACGAGGAGATGGATCGGCCCCCGCTCGACGCGTTGCGCCAGGCTTAAGGCGGCCAGCCCGCTGGCGGCGGTGAGCACGATATAGCCAGCTTTTCCTAGCAGGATGCCAGCCATCTCGCGCAAAGCGGTATCTTCCTCCACCAGCAGGATGGTTTCCGTAGCCTTGGCAATGATTGCAGTGGAGGCGGGCGGGGTTCCGTCGTTCATCGCTTGCGCGACTTGTGGCAGATAGATTTCGAATCGGGAGCCTTCTCCGACAACGCTCTGAACGGCGATGTGGCCGCCGCTTTGTTTGACGATGCCGTAGCAGGTGGAAAGCCCGAGGCCGGTGCCCTGGCCGATGCCTTTGGTGGAAAAGAAAGGATCGAAAATGTGGCCAAGGATCGTCTCGCTCATGCCGATGCCCGTGTCGGTGATGGTGAGGCGCACGTAGTCGCCGGGCAGCAAATCGGGAAAATCGGCCATGTCGGCAAGTGCGACATTGGCGGTCTCGAGTGTGAGCTTTCCACCGCGCGGCATGGCGTCGTTGGCGTTCACGACGATGTTTGTGATCATTTGCTCGATCTGCCCGAGGTCGGCTTTGACGGTTCCAAGTTCTGTGGCCGGGAGGATTTGCATGTCGATGTCGGGCCGCAGGATGTGCCGGAGGCCGTGGTCCATTTCGTCGAGAACGGTATTAAGCTGAAGAATTTTGGGTTGGAGAATTTGTTTGCGCCCGTAGGCCAGGAGTTGTTGGGTGAGCGCGGCGGCACGAGTGGCCGCGGTGCTGATTTCCTGCGCTTTTTTCATGAGTGGACTTCCCGAAGGAAGATCCGCCAGGAGAAGTTCACTCTGGCCGAGGATGGCCGTCATGATGCTATTAAACTCGTGGGCGACGCCGCCCGCAAGTTTGCCGACCGTTTCCATCTTTTGCGCATGGAAAAGCTGCGTTTCTATCTCTTTGCGCACGGTGATATCTGTGACGATGCCCATGAGTCGAACCAACTTTCCCGTCGCATCCCGGACTTGAAAACCGCGAGCTTGAACCCAGCGAATGGAGGCGTCGGGACGGGTGATGCGATACTCGACGCTGGTCTGGGGCTTGTTTTTCATCAGCGTGGCGTAAACGGCGGTAACCCGCTCGCGGTCCTCCGGGAGGATGGCTTCGGCCCAATTGTGTGGGTTGGCGTGCATGTCTCCAATCGGGCGGCCCCAGATCTTTTCATAACCCGCACTGAGATAGTGCAAGGTTTTCATGTCCGCCGAACGGATCCAGAAGGCGTCGGTGATGTTGTCTGCCAACTGCCGAAACTTCGCCTCGCTCTCACGCACCGCCGACTCCGCCTGCTTGCGCTCGGTGATGTCCTGACAGGAGCCCACGGCCCGGACAGCTTTCCCATGGTCATCGTGGAGAATGCGCCAGCGTTCCTCGACCATCTTGGTTCTCCCGTCCGGCAACAGGATCTGGTGCTCAAAGGACTGCGCCTGGTCTTTGTTGAAAGAATTACGAAAAGCGAGGTCGAGGCCTTCGCGGTCTTCCTGATGAACCAGATCGAGAAACGCTTGATAAGATGGATGGAAGGAGTCGGGGTTGGTTTGAAAGATCCGATGGGTTTCTTCTGACCAAATGAGGCCCATGGTGGTGAGGTCGGTCTCCCAACTGCCGATCTTGCCGACCGCCTGCGTTGCGACGAGCCGCACCGCCAACTGCCGCTGCTCGTTTTCGCTCTGGCGGACTAACGTCTCCATCTGCTTGCGCTCCGTGATGTCGCGCTGCGTGGCCACGAAATGGGTGATCGCGCCCTCGACATCGCGGATGGGTGCAATCTGCCATTCCATCACGAATTCGCTGCCGTCCTTGCGGTAGTTAATGCCTTCGCCCTCGAAAAGTGTGCCTGTAACGAGGCAGTTCTTTAACCTCGCCATCAGTTCCCAGTCCGTGCGTGGTCCGTGTAAAATGCGCGGCGTCCTGCCTATGAGTTCGTTGGAGGAATACCCGGTGAGATGCGTAAAAGCCGGGTTTACAAAGACGATGCGGGGTCCGGGCAGCTCGATTTCCGCGTCGGTGATAAGGATGGCTTCCTTGGACTGCACGACGGCCGAGTTGAGGAGGCGGAGAGATTCCTCACTAGTTTGTAGAAGTGCGATGTGCCGCCGCAGTTCGAGTTGCACGACGACCTGCCGGCCGAGTGCTTCCAAGGCGGCGATTTGACCTTCGTCCAATTGACGCGGCACCCGGTCGATCACGCACAGGGTGCCGAGTGCATGGCCGCCTGGAGTGATCAATGGTGCACCGGCATAGAAACGGATGTGCGGATCCCCCGTAACGAGCGGATTATCGGCGAAGCGCTCATCCAGCGTGGCGTCCTCGACAGCCATCACGTCTGTCTGCAAGATCGAATAGGCGCAAAAGGCGCTGTCGCGCGGCGTTTCCCGACCTGCCAGGCCGATCTTGGATTTGAACCACTGGCGATGCTCATCCAGCAGAGTGACCAAAGCCATCGGAGTTCCGCAGATCTGGCTGGCGAGCAGGGTCAGGTCGTCAAACAGGGGCTCGGGCGGAGTATCGAGGATGTCGTAATCCCGCAGTGCCTCCAATCGTGCTGCCTCGTCTGGGGGAAGCGGCGCTTTCACGGTGCCTGGGAAGTATCGAGGATCTGGCGCACCTTCTGGATGAGAAGGGTTGGGGTATAGGGTTTGGGCAGAAAATGAACGCTTGTATCCATGGCGTCATCGGTATAGCCCGAGGTGAAAAGAATCTTAATTTCGGGATACGTCGATTGCAGCCATTCTGCCATCACTTTGCCGCCCATTTGCGGCATGATTACGTCGGTGATCACGAGACTAATCGGCCCGCCTTTATAATCCCGTGCCATGTTCAAGCCCTCCTGTCCATTTTTCGCCTGCAGAACAGTGTAACCCTGTGTTTCCAGCAAAATGGATGTGAGGTGGCGGATGGAAGGTTCGTCTTCGACCATGAGAAGTGTTTCGGTGCCCCGCGAAAGTGGGCCTTTGGCCTGCTTACCTGCGGGCACCGCCAACGGCAGATCCACGCTGGGAAAATAGATCTGAAAAACGGTGCCCCGGTTCAGTTCGCTTTCCACGAGAATAAAGCCACCGCAACGCCGGACGATACTTTGGCAGGTGGCCAGTCCCAAGCCGGTTCCCTGGCCGGCCGGTTTGGTGGTGAAAAAGGCCTCGAAAAGTCGCGACTTTACTTCGTCTGTCATCCCCGTCCCGGTGTCGGCGACACTTGCTAAAACAAAGTTACCTGGACTCACCCCGTCGGGCACCTTCGCCTCGTCCACAACCACATTGGCAGTCGTGATGGTGAGGGTGCCCCCGCCTGGCATCGCGTCTCGCGCGTTCACGGCGAGATTCATCAGCACCTGGCCGAGGTGTCCCGAATCTGCGAAAACATGGCCGAGTTTCGCTGCCAGGTGGACGATCATTTCGATGGTCTCATTTACCAGGCGACGTAACATTTTCTCCATGTCGGCAATGACCTCGTTCAAGTCCAGGACGACCGGTGTAATGGTCTCTTTGCGGCTAAAAACGAGCAGTTGCCGGGTGAGTCCCACGGCGCGTTCCGCAGCGTGCTGGATTTCTTCGGCACATTTAAATGGAAAACTTTCCGGCTCCAATTCCGCCATCATCAAGTTGCCGTAGCCGAGAATTACGCTCAGAATGTTATTAAAGTCATGGGCCACTCCGCTGGCTAGGTGGCCGACGACTTCCATTTTTTGCGCCTCGACAAATTGCGCCTCCATTATACGAGCTTCAACCCGGGCCTTCACTTCCTGTAGGGCGCGTCGAACTGCGGGAACGAGCCGCGCAAGCCGTTCCTTCAACACGTAATCGGTCGCCCCGTTTTTCATGAATTCGATGGCCTGCTCCTCGCCCACTGTGCCCGACAAAATGATAACTGGGATCTCGGGCCAGCGCTCCCGCACGAGGGCCAAAGCTGTCTGCCCATCAAAATCTGGCAACTGTATATCCGCGAGAACCAGATCGTATTTCTCACTTTCCATCCTCGCAATAAAATCGCTACGCGTCTCGACCTGGGTAATCTCACAAGCCAGCTCAGCGTTGTCCAGGCAGGCAGCAATCAAACCTGCATCCTGGGTATCATCCTCCAGATGAAGGAAGCGCAGCGTGGTATCCGTCCCATTCTTCTCGGCCAGTTTCAAGATAAACTCCCTTCCATTTTATTCTGCGGCGGCGGCTCGTTGATCCCAGCCCAAAAGACGCCAAGATGCTCCAATGTCTTGCTGAACTCGGCAAAACGAACCGGCTTCACCACGTAGGCATTCACCCCGTGTTTGTAAAACTCTGCCATGTCCGGCGTTTCCCGTGAGGACGTGAGCACGACCACGGGGATGATTTTTAATTGTTCATCCGCCTTGATAATCTTGACCACCTCAAGCCCCGTAACCTTCGGCATCTTGTTGTCGAGCAGGATGACAATTGGGTTCCCGCCACGGCGCCCTTCATATTTACCCCGGCAATAAAGGTAATCCAGTGCCTCCTCGCCGTCACCCACGACATAAACTTTGTAGGCAAGATGGTTTTGGAGAGCCGCAAGGGTCATCTCCACATCGAAAGGATCGTCCTCGGCCAATAAAATGTGTTTGGTGTTCATGGCGTTTCAACCGGATTGGGAAGAGAAAAATAAAATGTCGCCCCGGCATTGACCTCGCCCTCCGCCCAGACCCGTCCGCCGTGGCGTTGAATGATGCGCTGAACGTTGGCCAGGCCGATACCGGTCCCCTCAAATTCCGTCTGGCTGTGCAGCCGCTGGAATACGCCAAAAAGTTTCCCGGCATATTTCTGATTAAAGCCCGCGCCATTGTCGCGAATGAAGATCACCGTTTCCCCGGCCTCGCCCGGTGTCGTGCCGACTTCGATGTGAGCTCCGGCCCGGGCGCTGGTGAATTTCACCGCATTTTCAAGTAAATTAACCAGCATAATGCGCAGGAGAGCTTGATCGCCCCGCACCAAGGGGAGCGGATGGATCAACCACTCGATCGTCCGCTCCTTCGTCTCCTCCGCGAAATCGCCCATGGCATCTTCGACCAATCGAGTGAGATCGATATCGGCCTTTTGCAAATCCATGCGACCCAGACGGGAAAACGTTAGCAGATCATCGATTAGATCTCCCATGCGTCCCGCCGCGTGGGAGATCGATTTAAGATAACCCTGGCTTTTCTCCGAAAGAGTCTCCCTGGAGTCCATCCGCAACATCTCCACAAAGCCAATGACATGGCGCAGCGGCGCTCTCAAATCGTGCGAGACGGAATAACTAAAAGCCTCCAAATCTTCATTCGCGGTCCGCAATTGCGCGGTGCGCTCGTCCACCCGCTGCTCCAATTGCTCGTGCAGCTCGCGCAATTCTTCTTCCGCCTCCCTGCGTTTGGTGATGTCGCGAATGTTACACTGGATGACATTGATCCCGCCTGCCTCGTAAACATTGCAGACGAATTCGACGGCAATGCGGCGGCCGTCGCACGTCTCCAAAGGGAGATTTTCATAGCGCACATAACCGTCGGTTTGAAGACGCTCCAGCATTTTTTCATTGGTCACCACATCGCGAAACGGACTGAGTTCGCCGACGGTTTTGCCGACCATCTCGTCGTGGGAAAAGCCGAGCAGCTTCACCAGAAAGGGGTTCACATCGGTCACCTGTCCCGTCTCGACTTCCAAAATGAGAATGCCATCCTGTGCTGCCTCAAAAAGGCGGCGATAACTTAGCTCCGATGCCTGCAACGCCTGCTGCATTTCTGTTTCCTTAACGGCACATACCGGATCAATGCTTGCATCCTTGACCTGTGATGTCTTCTGCTCCGCTATTAGAGAGTCTTGAGGAAACATTGGATATTCAGTATCGTCTCTTCGGACATTTAAACAAACGGAGTTTTGGGAGAGCGAATCAGCCACCGGCCAACGATCAACGAATAAAGAAGCGTAATCTTCAACCTAAATTGGAAGCGCGGCAGAAAACTTTTTCTGTTTTTCGTTAATTTTTCATTCGCCACTGCGGTCAGAAGTTATACAGTTCAATTGTGCAACGCCCCCCTCGCATGCAAGATATCGCCCTGGAGGCCGGTGTCGGAAAAGCCACGGTATCCCTCGCTTTACGTGACGATCCGCGCATCCGTCCCGAGACCCGGGAAAGAATTAAAAAAGTCGCCGAACGTCTCGGTTACCGGAGCAATCCCACCGTGGCCAATCTGATGGCTCAGCTTCGGGCCAGTCGCGAACCGAAATTCCAGGCCACGCTCGCTTTTATTAATGCCTGCCCCCACGATTCGCAGTTAAAAACCCTCGCCACCTTCCAAAACTGGCTGGGCGGAGTCCGCGAACGGGCGCACGAACGCGGCTACGAAATCGATTATTTCTGGCTGCACGACCCGACCATTTCTGCCGGGCGACAGGTAAAAATCCTCCAGTCGAGAAGCATCAAAGGCATTATTTTTGCCGCCGTTTTTGATGATGACGCCATCGATCAGGAACATCATATTTTATTCCCCGATTTTGCCAGCGTGGTCATCGGACGCAAATTGGTGGCGCCCTCCCCGCATTACGCCTGCAACGATCAATACGACTCGATTTACTCTGCGGTGAGCGAAATTAAAACCCACGGTTACAATAAAATCGGCCTGGTTCTCGTCGAAGAAATGGATCGCGCGGTGGAATATCGTTTTTCGGCAGGATTCGGAGCGGCTCATGCGCAAAAAGGCGAACCAATGGCGCCGTTCTTGTATTTTACTGATGAGGCGAGTTTTGCCGCCTGGTATTTGGCACATCGCCCGGATGCCATTCTCACCGACAAACCCATTCTTCGCGAGTGGCTGAAAAATCTTTCAGGCGGAGCGCAAACCGGGCTGGCGCATCTCGATTGGGACCCGAAATTGATCGATTGGGCCGGGATCAACCAAAACAATCATCAGGTCGGCATGGCGGCGGTCGATTTATTGATCGGCCAACTCCACCGCAACGAGTGCGGATTGCCACCGTATCCACGATCGATCATGATCGGGGCGACCTGGCAGAATGGAGAATCGCTTCCCAAAAAATTAGTAGGAGCGTGAGGCTCGGTCTGAAAGCGTTTTGTATAATTAACCCTGTTTCCAGAAGTAACCGGTAAAATAAAATCCCGGGGTGGATGGCCATCTTAACAGCCTTGTCTCGCATCTTGCGGGAACGCTTTCGAGAAAATCGAGCAGGATACCTGATTCGGCAGCCAGGATGGCGAGCCTTTTCGGGACATGAGCCAATAACGGACAAAAGTCCCGTTTCTTTACTTTGATTCGTGTCCATCGGTGTCCATTCGTGGTTTCCCAATGTCTGTGTTTTCACCGGTTATTTTCGTTTATGGGTTTACGGACGCGGCAGCGGCACCCACGTCAGGTCGGCAAGCGATTGATAGACAAAATCGGTGCGTTCGCGTCCGAAGACGCGTTCGCCCGAGGCGATCCAATCGTTGCCTTCCTTGGCTTTGCCCTGGGAAAATTCCCAGGCTGCCCAGGCGAAATAATACGCCGCGCTATCGCTGGGGAAACGAAACCGCTCCAGCTCGGCTTTGGCAGCCTCGCGATTCTCCTCCTGCAAATAAGTGAGGACGATTTTAAAGCGCAACAATTCGTTATCGGGAAATTTAAGCATGGTTTTTTCAAAACCTTCCCGCGATTTCCCGTAGTTGCGTTGCATAAATTCCACTTCGTAAAGATTGAAGTAAGGCCAAAAACTGGCGGGTTCGATCTGAATGGCTTTCTCGTAAAGGATGCGGGCTTCTTCAAATTGACCGGTCTCGGCAAAAATTGCGCCTCGGAAGTTCATGACATCCGAGTTACCAGGTTTGAGTGACTCGGCTTTCTGCACTTTTTTAAGAGCTTCGTCGAATTTCCGTTCACGAAAATCCACGGCGGCACTTTGCATGGCGAGGACAAATTCGTCGGCCGGTTTTGGCGGTTCAGCGCTGATCGGGGTGGCAGGTTCGACTGGTGTCGCGGGTGCGGAGGTTTTGCCTTTGGCGAGGTCATCAGCAGAAGGCAGATTGGCGGGCGGGACCGTTTTGCCGGGTGTGGAAGCGGGTTTCGCGAAGCCGGGTTCCTTGGGAGCCTCGGATTCGATGACTTCGCCGCCCCCGGTGATGGAAGTGGCGTGGACGAGCGAAGAAAAAACCGCCGGGGCGGCAAAAAGCAGGAGGAAAAGACGGGAGGAGTTTTTCATTCTTTGCACTGTAAGAAAAAAAAACCCCGCTGGAAAGCGGGGTTTTTAGATTTTATTGGGTTGAAGATTAACGACGGCGGCGGAAAATGCCGACCATGCCGATTGCTGCCATCCCGAGCAAACCGGCGGTCGCAGGTTCGGGGACGATT
>JBBRFA010000037.1:0-26962 GCA_038225185.1 Chthoniobacterales bacterium | reverse complement strand
AATTTCGTGGATGGTGCTTCCATTTCCTCCCTCGTTGGTTCGGGCCTACCCACAGCTACAGTCACCCGTCAGGCTCATCTCTCGACCAGCCGGTCTGCGCTCCGCGACGTGAACGGACGTATTTTCCGTCATCGCGCTGGTCTCAATGCCGCTTCAGCCACCGCTCTTGCGGCTCCCCAATCCATTGGCGATGGCAAATCCACCGGCGGCCTGGGCAAGGACGGCAAATACTCTCTGCCCGTCGAACCAGCGATGCCAGAGTTTCGTCGCTTTGAAATCTTTGCCACTGGCGATTATGGACGCAGCGATGTGGACAGCATCAATCGCGAACTTGATTTCCAAGCTGGTTACGAAGGCGACACCTGGGCAGGAACCGTGGGCGCGGAATTTTATGCCAGCAAAAACTTCACCATCGGTGCCGCGTTCACCTACGCCAGCAGCGACTTCGATTTCTCCGACAGCCTTGGCGACATCGAGATCGAAGGTCCCTCTGGATCGGTCTATCTCTCCTATGCAAACCCCTCTTTTTACTTCGATGTGCTTTATAATTACGGCTCCTACGATGTCGAAACAGGCCGCAACGCCATCTTCGAAAATCGCAAATACAACGGTGAAACCGATTCCGATCAAAAGAACGCGGAGTTAAACCTCGGCTACAATATCACCCATGGTAATCTGGTCACCGGCCCCATCGCCGCCCTGCGCTTCACCCAAGGTGACATCGAGGGTTACAATGAAAAAAACCTTGGCAACGCCGCCATTCGTTTCGATGCCCAGACCTACGAGACCCTCGTCTCCACGCTTGGCTGGCAGGCGTCTTATAAGATTACATCTGGCAACCTGACCATCGTGCCCCAAGTGCGCGCCTCCTGGGAGCACGAATATCTCGACGACACCGAGGTCGTCGGTGCCGAATTGATCAATTCGCCTTTCTTCCAGAGCACCAATACTCAGAGTGGCACCGTCATCACCCGTCTCCCGGGCAACTTTCGCGCCACCCAGGAGACCGAGGCTCTCGGCACCGACTGGCTGGCTGCCGGCGCGGGTGTCACTGTCTTGATCGGCGACCGGGTAAGTGTCACCCTCGATTACGAAGGTGAATTCTTCCGCGCTGACAGCGCCTCCCATTACGGATCGGTGCGCGCCAGCTACAGCTTTTAAACGGGCTGCACTTTAGGTTAGGAAAAGGCTGTGTCCTCATGTGGGCACAGCCTTTTTTTCTTTGAGCGGGGTGTCTAAAACCCGTTCTCGAAAATTCGCTGCATTTATTTTAACCACGAATGGACACGAATTAATACAACCGAATCAGAAGAGATAGCTCCGCCAACCTGCGACACTGGAGCACATGGGGGGCAAAAAGTTTTTTATTCTGATATGACTCGTGTCTATAAGAGACCATTCGCGGTTTTTCCTGGTCTGATTATTTACAGGTTAAACTCGAGGATGGAGCAGATCTGTTACGGGGAGCGCCCGCGACTTGCGTGCCAATTGGGGTGACTCGCCCCCATCTCATCGGCGATAGCCGCACTCTATTAACAGTGTGGCTCCGCAGGTTGGGGCTGAGCTTTGCGGTAGGAAAAATTAGCGACGGGCGAGGGCGGAGGCGGGTGCAGGTTTTTCGGGGACGGCTTTGGTGCCGAGCCAGCGGGCGGCGCGGTCGCGCAATTTGAGGATGGGCTGCTCGAACCAATGCCAGGAAAATGCCGCGAAACCCAGGGTGATCCCAAATTGTATGAGAAAGCGAACGACTTGCGCCAAACCACCGTTTTCGATGGGACCGAAGACGGCCGTGAAGACAGGGGCGAGCAAAATGGAGACGATAATGTGATAAACGTAAATGCCGTAGGAAACTTGGCCAATGTAGGTGAGTGGACGGGAGGCGAGGAGGCGTCCGGGCCATCCGCGAAATCCCTGGACGGAACAGGCGACAACCCAGCCCATGGCGGCGGCTTCGAGAACTTCGATCCAGATGGTGGCGTAATTTTGCAGAGGAAGATAACGAAAACCGTGGGCCACGGCGAGGGCAACGAGGGCGAGTGCGCCCGACCAGAGACGGGTGCGGGAGCCGACGATGAGACCAGGATGACGAAAGGAAACCCAGGCAAGAATGCCGCCGATGGCGAAGCTATCGAGGCTGTTCAGGAGAGAAAACCAACGAAAAATATCGGGCGCACCGGTTTGGATGCAGTAAAAGCGGAATCCGACCGCGGCCAGAATGAGGAGGGCGAGGGTGTATTTAAGCCATTTTTTCGGAAGACAAAAAATGACGATGGGCCAGACGAGATAAAATTGTTCCTGCACGGCGATGGACCAAAAATGGGAGATGGTGTGGGGAAAATCGTTGATCGACACCATGTAAAGGTTGGTGAGAAAGGGCAGTGTCCACTGGAGGGTTTCGCGAACGGGCGGAAAATCGAGCCAGAATACCAGGAGGATGGACAAATAATAAGGCGGCAGGGTGCGAATGAGGCGTCGCATCTGGAATCTGCCGTATTCGGACCAGCCGGTGGATTTTTCCTCTTCAAAACGCTGCCGCGATTTGAGCAAAATACGCGTGATGAGGTAGCCGCTGAGCACGAAGAAAAAGCGCACTGCAACGGGGCCGAATTGATGCAGGAAGTGGAACGGGCCGTTAAAATGATGCAGGAGAATAATGAGAACAGCCAAGGCTCGCAACCCGTCCATCTGCGGTTGATAGGCGGGTTTGGCAAGGCTGATCATCTCGGTGCGGTCAAAAAAAGGAAGTCTGGGTTTCGTCGAATGGGAAGCGGAAATCATTCATTCTTTTTTCGATAAGAATGCGGCAAAGGAGCCATCGCACCCGTGCTCCCACGGGAAGCGGGATTCGCTCCGGACGAGCTGGAACGCGGGGTGCCGGTTTAAAAAGGAGGCGACGACTTCTTCATTTTCGATTTTTTCGAGGCTGCAAGTGCTGTAAATGAGGCGTCCGCCGGGACGGAGATGTGGCGCGAGATGGTCCAGAATCCGGTTCTGATGCCAGGCGAATTCGGCGGAGGTATCGGGTTGAATGCGCCAGCGGACATCGATGCGACGGCGCATGACGCCGGTATTGCTGCAAGGCACGTCGGCGAGAATGGCGTCGTAGAGTGGATCGGAGACGGGCTGGGGTTGGGACCAATCGCGTGGGAGGAGGGTGGTGTTGGTGACTTGGAGGCGGGCGATATTTGCGGCGAGACGTTCGAGGCGGCGAGGATCGGAATCGGTGGCGGTAATCTGGCCGGCATTACCGAGAAGGGCGGCGAGAAAGGTGGTTTTACCGCCGGGCGCGGCGCAGGCGTCGAGGATGTGCTCATGTGGCAGGGGGGCGAGCATTTCGGGCGCGACGAGAGTGCTGGGATCCTGGGCGTAAAATTCGCCGGAGACGAGATTGCCGGGCAACCCTTTGGGAGCGCGAAAAACGAGGGGATGCGCGGTGGGAACGAGATCGTTGAGCGAGTGGGTGTCGGGCGGCACCAAGGTGTTGCGCCGGAGGAAAACTTCCGCCGGGGTGTTATTCCAGTCGAGTAGCTTTTGGGTGATGGGGAGTCCGAATTGGGCGATCCAGTTTTCCACGAGGAATTCGGGATGGGAAAAGCGCATGGACAGGGGCAGATCGGCGAGATTTTTTTCGAGGGTGACGATTTCGCGAACCACGTTGCGAAGAACGCCGTTGACGAATCCACGACGAGGACGATCCACGAGATCGACGGTGGCGGAGACGGCGGCATGGGCCGGGGTGCGGAGGAAGAGAATTTGATAAATGCCCAATTGCAGCGCAGCCTGGATGGCTTGGGCAGGAGGGCGGGCGGCGAAACGGGCGATGATGTGATCGAGCGCGGAGCGGTTGCGCAGCACTCCGTAAAAAAGTTCGCGGGCGAAGCCACGATCTGAGCCGGTGAGGTTCCATTCCCCGGCGAGAAGAGAGAAAATCTCCTCGGCATAAGGAGTGCGTGGATTTTGGGGCTGCCAGTCTGTAAGACAACGCAGGGCGAGCTGGCGGGCGTTCATGGATTGATAAAAACGGAGTTGGCAAAAAAGAAGCGGCACTGTGGGAAGTGCCGCTCCTGAAGGTGATGCTGGATTTGCAATTTACCGAAGGGCACCAAGCCGTTTTAACGACCTACGCTGACGTATTCGAAGCCGAGCTGGCGCAGGGTCTCGGGATTGTAAAGGTTACGTCCGTCGAAAAGCAGCGGGGTGTGGAGGGTTTGCTTGATCGCTTCGAAGTCCACGTTGAGGAATTCCTTCCATTCGGTGGCGAGGATGATCGCTTCTGCTCCCACGGCGGCTTCGGCGGCGGTGGCGGTGAGGCGCACTTTTTGGGGATCGATCAGGTTCCATTCGACGGCTTTTTCGGCACCTTTGGGATCGTAGGCACTGACTTCGGCACCTTCGGCGACGAGGCGGTTGACGAGATCGATGGCGACGGAATTGCGCACATCGTCGGTGTCGGGTTTGAAAGTGAGGCCCCAGACGGCGATTTTTTTATCTTTGAGGACCCAGAGTTTGGAGCGGATTTTGTCGATAAAACGCTCAAGCATCGACACGTTGATACGTTCGACTTCTTCAAGGAGTTTGAAGGGGGTGCCGAGTTGTTTGGCGATGGCGATGAAAGCTTTGATGTCTTTTGGAAAGCAGGAGCCACCGTAGCCGAGACCGGCGTTGAGGAAATTGCGTCCGATGCGTCGATCCATGCCGATGCCGTCGGCGACCATTTCCACGTCGGCACCGCTGGCTTCGCAAATGGCGGCGACCGCGTTGATGTAGCTAATTTTGAGGGATAGAAAGGAGTTGGCGGCGTGTTTGATGAGTTCGGCACTGTTAATGTCGGTGACGAGGATGGGCGCTTTAAAAGGTTCATAGACCTGCTTCATGAGGTCGGTGGCTTTTTGGCTGGCGCTGCCAATGACGACGCGGTCGGGATTCATAAGATCGGGGACGGCGCAGCCTTCGCGAAGGAATTCGGGATTGGAGACCACATCGAACTCGGCGTTTTTGTTGTAACGTTTGATGGTGTCGGTGACTTTTTCACCGGTTTTAACCGGGACAGTGGATTTATCGACAACGACGCGATATTGTCCGGGTTTTAGGACGCCGGCGATTTCGCGGGCGACACGTTCGATGTAGGTGAGATCGACGGAGCCATCGACTTGGGGAGGTGTGGGCACGGCGATGAAAACCACTTGGGAATGATCCACGCCGTCTTCGATGGAGTTGGTGAAGCGGAGGCGTTTGGCGGCGACATTGCGATGAACGAGGTCTTCGAGGCCAGGTTCGTAAATCGGGATGAGGCCGGCTTGAAGTTTGTCCACTTTGCGTTGGTCGTTATCGACGCAAACGACGTGGTGGCCGACTTCGGCGAAACAAGCGCCGGAGACGAGACCAACATAACCAGAGCCAATAATACAGAGATCCATAAATGAGTGAGAGTGTGAGGTTTGCTTTTGGTTAATCCTGGCCGGAACCGGCAGGGTCAAAATTGAAGTTAAGATTGAGGTTAGGCAATTCTTTGAGGGTAAAGGTTAGGTAAACTCCGATATCTTCCTTGCCTCGATTGTCGCGCACCACGGTGGAAAGAGAGGCCACCCAACTGGTGAGATCGCGATAGAGAGTGTAACGCTGGCTTTCCAGCACGGAATCCTCCAGTTCAAATTGTTCGTTAAAACTAAAGGCCCAGTTGGGTGTGATTTGATAATAGGCAGAAAAAGTCACCAGACTGCTATCGGTGAAAAAGGGATTGTCCTGAAGATAACGATGTCCGATTGAGAGGGATAGATCGGAGTTGGGCATAAAGCTAAGATTGGTGTTAACCTCGGAAAATCCATCGTCGAAAAGAGGAATTTGGGAATTGATGGTGAGGGAAGCCCACGGCACGGGGCTGAACCGGAGTCGATTGAAGAGATTCGAGGATTCCGAGGTGTCGTAAGGATTTTGAAAGTTAACATTGAAGAAAGTATCCAGCTCGAACCAGGTAAAAGTCTGGTCGTTGCGTTTGGTGAGCAGGCGATTGCGCACGCCCAGGCGAAGGACAGAGGTTTCGTCGATGGAATCGAGCGCGACCGCCTGGGGGAAATCGAAGGGAGGGAGTTGCGTGGAAGGGATGAAAGTATCGATGGGAAGGATTTCGTCGGAGGTTAACGAAGGTTGGACCACGTAAGTAAAATTCAGGTAAGGTTGCACCACGTGTTTGACGCCATCGAGACCGGCCCAGCGGAGTTCGATATCGTCGTATGTGCGCGAAACTTTGAAGGAGGATTCGACCCCGAAATTAAAGACGGTGCGAAGTTTTGCCCCGGCTTCGGTGATGGATTCGAGCTTGCGACCGCCGCGTAAAGCGTTGGCCGAAGTGACTTGTTCCACGTTGCTGGTGCGCAAGGCCAGGATGTCGCCTTCCAATTGGGCGATTCTTTCCTGGAGGGCAGCGGCTTCCGCAGGAGACACCACCGCCAATTGGATGGTCAATTGCGCGATTTCGTCCACCGCATTGCTAATTAACAATTCACGATTGGCAATGCCAACTTCGAGTTGTGCGATACGGTCGGCAGTGGACCCGCCCAAGCCCTGGTTGCTGCTGCCGGTAGTGTCGTAATAGCTAAGACGAAATCCAGCGCGTGGGATGATCGATAGCCAGCCAAAATAGGTATTGGGATAGGAGATTTGATGAAAAGTATCCGCGCGAAACGTGCTAAAGTCGTTGATTACTGAAGTGTCGGTAAACGCTTTATTAAGAAATGCCAGGCTGGTTTCCCCTTCGTAGTTCACTTTCGTGCCAAAGATCGGGCGCCGGGCAAAATCCAACGCCAGCTCAGGCAGACGCTCAGTGGTTTGTTGGAAATCATTCAATTGTCCGCGAGCCAGCAGGGTAAATGTCCAATTTTCGGCGACACGGGTAAGCGCTCCAACGGTATCGGGCTGGGGATCGACCCTGTTTTCGGTGGGATAAAAATCTTCCAGAAACTTGCTGTCGCTCAACTTATTGGCATCGATGGTGGCCGACCAATCCTCGGAAAAATAAAGTTTGGCCTGCCAGCTTAACCGATAGCGCTCGGTGCTGATCTCGGGCCGGGCCAAAGTCGTCTGGTTGGTTTGTGTCGCCGAATCGCTCAGGATGTAACTTCGGATATTGCTGTAACTTTCGGGAACAACGGAGCTGGCGTTGGGTGTTTTCGGGCTTTTATATTCCAGATCGAGACCGGCGGCTGGACCGCGATCCGAACGATAATCCAAATGCAAACGTCCAAGGGTATTTTCTGTGATGGGAAACGTATAGCTGGTCAACAAATAAGCGCCCCAGCGACCGGCGTAACCTGGTGTGATGAGGAAGGCATTCACCTCGTCCAACGACTGGTAAAGATACGGGAACCAAAAGGAAGGCGTATTACCGATGAAGAGTGTGACGTTGGTAAAAATAATCCGGTTATCGGGATAAATCCGCACACTGCGCGCGCGGAGACGAAAATCGGGCTTCGACGAATCGTGGGTGGTAAAAAATCCGTTTTTGACGCCATAAGCACCCGCGTCCATGGAAAAAAGATTTTCACCCTGCACGAGAAACGGCTCCGCGCTGCCGAGAAAATCCGTCGAACGCAACGTCTTGGTATCCAGGTTATAAAGCGCACTTTCTCCCGTAAAAACCGTCTTTTCCTGATAGATCTTCACGTGCCCACGCAGCACGACATCCTTCGTCTCGGGGTTGTATTGCGCGTAATCAGCATACATCCGCGAGGAGCCGTAGAAGATGACCACATTGTCGGTGGAAACCGCCAGACCGCCCTCAAAACGCGTGCCGCCATCCGAATAAATCTCAATCGGAGAGCCACCCGTGTTTTCAAATTGGGCATGAGAAAGGCCGGTAAATCCTGTTAAAAGGATAATCGTAAAAAGTGTGAAGTAACGGAGCCTGGCCATTAAAAGAAGATTGGGATGAAAACAGGGGTGCTGATATTTGGCAAGTTAAACAGGGGATGATTTTGATGAAAAGCGGCATTTTTCTTGCACCCTCATCGGACCGACAACTGGAACCCAGCTTTTTCACTTCGTAAAATCGAAAGTTTCAGCTTTCGGAGGTCCTATTTTTGGTTACTCTCCACTCCCCATGCAAGCCTACGCCCCAGGTCGAGTCGAACTTCTCGGCAATCACACCGACTATAATGCCGGGGTGGTCCTTTCCGCCGCCATCGACCGGGGAATCACCCTCCAGGGCGAACTTTCGGGCAACAGCATCATCCAACTGCAATCCGATGGCCCACCGGTGCGACACGACCTCGATTTCGGCTGGCCGCAACGACTTACCTCCAACCAATGGGCCAATTATCCGCTCGGAGTGGTGCGCGTTTTGCTCGACGAAGGCTGGTCCATTCCGGGGTTCAACGCCACGATCAGCAGCACGGTTCCCGCCGGAGCCGGACTTTCCAGCTCTGCCGCGCTCGAAGTCGCCACCTGTATTTTGATCGAAAAACTGGCTGGTTTTACTCTTGATCCCATGAATCGTGCCCGTCTTTGTCGCAAGGCGGAAAATGAATTTGTCGGCGTGAATTGCGGGCTGCTCGATCAGGCTTCGTCTGTTTTTGGCAAGGAAGGGCACGCCATTTTTCTCGATTGCCGCACCGAGACGGTCTCCAACATCCTGTTTCCATCGGGCGTCGCTCTTTTAGTCACCAATTCCGGAGTGAAACATGAGCTTACCGGTGGCGAATACAACGAACGTAGGGCACAATGCTTCGAGGCCGCCCGCCTTTTGGGGGTGGTCGCTTTACGAGACGCCACCTCCGCGCAACTGCTCGCCGCCGATTTGCCCGCTCTTACCCGCCGCCGCGCACTCCACATCACGGGCGAAAATGAGCGTGTCCTCGCCGGGATCGAACTTCTGCGTGCTGGCAACGCCGCAGCTTTTGGCGAATTGATGTTTGCCTCGCACGAAAGTTCGCGAGTCAATTTTGAAAACAGCACGCCGGAACTCGATCTCCTCGTCGAAATTGCCCGCGATACCGCCGGTGTGCACGGATCGCGGCTTACCGGTGGCGGCTTCGGTGGTGCCACGATTTCCTTGATCGATCCCGTCCAAGCTGATGCCATTTCCGCCCGTTTTACCTCCGAATACGAAAAACGCTCCGGACATCGTTGTCAGATTTATCTCACGACTCTGGCTGCGGGTGCTGCTTGATCTCTGCAGATCTCGTAGCCTTTGTGCAAGAGAGAAACGTCGCGGGTTGACGCCCGTTTTCCGATTTATTTGTAGCCGTAAACCAAGGCCCAGTGGGTGCGTTCCTCGGGAGATTTATCGACCTTCACGATCAAATAATACGTGCCCGTCGCTGTCGGTTTGAAACGCGCCCCGAAGGAAGGCCCTTTGTGCCAGGTCTCCTGCTCCACCAATTTGCCTTCGCCATCGTAAATATGCACGGACACTTTTGCCGCGAGAGTGTCGCTGGCCATGAAAAACCAATAATCGTTGCCCTTAAAAAGCGTATGCGTGATGGCTTTTTCTTGTCCCACACCGAGGTCACCACCCCAGAGGTCCTCGCGCACGTTGTATCCCTGTTTTACGTAGGGAAAAGCGGCCTCCATGGCGGCAGAGATCGCATCATCCACCATGGCCACGGCGGGCAGGGCGGGCAGGGCGAGAAGAACGATGAAAAGTAAAAGCGAGAAACGTTTTTTCACAAAATTTACAGAGGTGGAAGGATTTAAGCGTCTTTTTGCAAAATGGATTTCACCAGATCGCTGGTGATGGTGTGGATTTCGCCGACCGATTTCTCCGAGATGTCGTTGGTCTTGATAAGAGGGGAAATCTCAATGAGACGCCGGTTGATCTGGTCGATGAGGGAGGCTTTGCGCAGCGATTCGGGCATGTTCGCGATCTGACCGCGGAAATAGCTCAAGAGCTGGGGCTGATGCAAAAGATCGGCGCCGTCGGCGGAATAATTTTTCTTCAATACGGAAGTGAGCACTTCGGTGCCGCGCAACCAGCCGCCCATGCTGACAAGATGAGCAAGTTGATCGTCATTGAGCTCCGACATGGCATTGCGCACATCCTGGAGGGCGCCGTCAAACTCACGTTTGACCTCGTTCCAATCGCCTTTGTCAGCTTTTTCGATGATGCTGTTGCTCCGACCGAGGACGGATTCGCGCACTCCGATGGCGCCTGCCAACTTAAGGACGTCGCGTCCGATCTCCTTCACGCGCTCCCGATCTGTGGCTTCCACGGCTACGAAACCATCGGCGATAACTGTGCCGAGGAGGAGAGCGATTTGATGACGTTCGCCGGTTTTGAGAGACACATCGCGAATCTCGGCTTTCCAGTTGGGATTGCCGATTTTGTCGAGCACAAGGAAAATTTCGGCAGGCACAGGCACCACGACATTATCGATCTGGGTGGCTTGTTGAAATTGGGAGAGATCGATCTGGGCGGGCGGCTTTTCAGCTTGGGCAAAAAAGGCAGACCCGGTGAGGGCGAGGGAGAGATACAGGCTTCGGAGTTGCATAAAGAGATTTGGGAAGGGCAACAATGCATCGCAATAAGCCGTAACCCAAGCAGCAAAGCAACCTAAAACAGTATCGAACGCTCATCATAAACAAAATCAGCCCCGTTCTTCCTGATGCTGATTTGATCCGTCAGCGCATTCGAGGTGAAAAATCGATTGAACAAACTGGAGCAGAATTCTTGACCATCCACCTTTAGCTAACGAGGATGATGGCCATGTTTCGCTGTCTGGTTTTTGCGCTTTTGGTTCTGGCACTGCCCGTGTCGGCTCAGACAGTGACACGAGCTGAGGCGGTGGCGATTGGGCTTTCCTTTGTGGAGCATCGCTGGGAGCCTGGTAGCAAAAGTGCGCGTCATGGCAAGGATGCTGCCGGGATCGAAGTGCATACGCCGGATCGTGAAGGCGGCCATGTGTCGCCGGTCGAAGAAGGTTGGGTGGCAGGGGCGACGAACATCGGCATGCCTTATAAATGGGGTGGATTCGATACCCTGGTTCAATTTGACGCCGGAATTCGCGCAGGCAAAACTGCTGGCGATGTTTACACCGCGGAGAAACGTCGGCTCGGCGGCGCGGCTGTGAGTGCGCAGGCCGTGGGAATCGATTGTTCAGGATTCGTCTCGCAGTGTTGGAAACTGCCCAAAAAACATTCCACCGGGATGCTTTTTGGCATTTGTAAACGACTCCCCTCCGCCAAAGATCTCCTGCCTGGGGACGTAATGAATACCAGCGGAGGTCACGTTCTGTTGTTTGTGCGCTGGTTGGACGAAATAAAATCGCGGGCACTCTTTTATGAAGCAGCCCCATTTAGTAAAACCCGGGCAAGTGAACGCGAGCTCGTCGAACTCGTCGAGGCTGGTTATGCGCCGTTGCGTTACCGGCATATTCGCTAAAAAATTGCCTTATCCCACCGCGAAGAACGTTTCTCGACAGGAGCAACCGTCCCACTTTATACTCATCTTACATGTCTGTCTCCTCTTACGATACTCTTGCCGCCGCTCTCGATGAACGGCTCCGAATCATCGCAGATCGTGCCTGGGTCGCCCGCGATGCCGCCGGTCATCTGGCTGCCCTGGGGGCAATTTCCGAGGAAATCGAACAGCTCGTGGCGAAGCTTCCGCGTCCACTCCCCGGTGAACTAGCCCATTATCTGGAACGTCGCAGCTACGATAAAGCGCTGGCCCTGCTCCAAACTCTCCTGGAAAAATCCAGTTAGCTCACCACAGTCGCGTAACGTTCGCTCACAAAATCCCAATCGACCACTTTGCGAAAAGCGACGAGATAATCGGCCCGCTTATTTTGATATTGAAGATAATAGGCATGCTCCCAGACATCGACTCCCAGTAATTCGACCAGACCTTGCGAAATGGGTGAGTCTTGATTCGGAGTGGAGACGATTTCTAATTTTTTGGCTTTGTTAACCACCAACCAAGCCCAGCCACTGCCAAATTGCCTGGTCGCAGCAGCGGTGAATTGGGTCCAAAAACCTTCCATCGAGCCAAAAGTTCCATCGATCTCATCCGCGAGACCTTTGGCTGGGCTGCCACCGTTGATTTTCAAACTCTTCCAAAAAAGGCTGTGATTGTAATGTCCGCCGCCGTTATTGCGGACGGCGGTGCGGATGGATTCGGGTAGTCGATCCAGTTGGGTAAGTAGTTCCTCAAGTGTTTTACCCGCCACTTCCGGGGCGCTTTCCAGGGCTTTATTCAGATTGGTGACGTAACCGGCGTGATGTTTCCCGTGATGAATCTCCATCGTTCGCGCATCGATGTGAGGTTCCAAGGCATCGAATCCATACCCCAGCGGTGGCAGGAGAAAAGGAGCCTTGGCCGCGATAAGGGCGGAGGTTTCGGCTTGGACGGATAAATTTTGCAGGAGGGAAAATGCCACGCCCGAGAGCAGCGTGGTTGCAATGGCTTGGCGGCGGGTCATCGTGGATAGAGTATTCATGGATAATGCTTTTTTGGTTGGTTCGCGGACGGTGGAGGTGGTGGATGTGACGTTTTTCGACTGGTTCCTGCTAAAAGTAAAAAATCAGTGCCGGGGTGCTTTCACCGTCCCGGCTTCGGTGGCCGAGCGATGTTCCGTCACCATGCGGGCGGCGATTTCCTGGACCATTTCTTCGAGCAACAGTCGTAAATGACTGCCAGCGCGATAATCCGAGGGAGCGATATTTTTCACCCGGTCTGCGCGCGCGGAAAGTTGATAACATTTCTTAAAACTGGCCCGCGTTTTATCCTCGGCATTGTAAACCGCGATGGCGTGGCCTCCGTAGCGTTTCATAATCGTAAAACACGGCACATCCGTGGGTCCGTCGCCGACATAGATCATGTTCGTAAACGGCACCGGACGCAGATCGCCCGGCATGTGATCATTCACATCCTGCGACATGTCGAGCAGCCCTTTGTTAATCCGAAAAAGATACTGCGTCTTTTGCGTATGCGAAATCACGCGCTTCGGGAACGTGATTTTACCTTCGCGATCCTCGGCATATTCGCAGCCAAAAATGGCCCGCACATAAGGTTGCAGGCGGCTGCCTTCGATGAGTTCCTTTAAGCCCGACGAGACGATGTAATGCTCGACGTGAATGCCGTGCGCCTCTTGTTCGACATTGAGCAGCCCCTTGGCAAATTCCTCAAACATATCGGGCAGACCGGGATAAAAATTCATTTTACCACCCAGTTGACGCAATTCGGCGTTGGTCGGACGATCCAGGTCGAGGTAATCGAGCAATGCCTTCATGTAGGCCAGTTCGCTATCGTAACCCTGATCGCGCACCAACTCCTGGCAATGTGTCCAGAATTTAGCCGAATTAATCCCAAATTTGGGAAAAATCACCTCATCCTGCATGTAATTTGGGCTTAGGGTCTGATCGTAATCATAAACAATCGCGACAGTATTTTGAAAAGTGGCCATGAGAAAGTGGGTGAATATTTTTAAGCAAAACTTTCACCAACCCTAGGATGATTCCCACGGTCGTGACGTCCGCACAGACCTGAGAATAAGAGTAAGTGGCGCAATTCTCAACCACAGAGTCGTCCGGTATTTTCCGACGGATTGATTAAAAAAATGCGGACTCCCGCCTGCTACCGGGCGGCGCCAAGGCGTTCGCGTTCTTCGCGTTTCGTTTTTAACATCGCGTTGCGCTGCGAATAAACAGCGGCGGCCTCATTGAATGCCTTGACCTCTTCGGGCACATTCGTTTTCAAAGTTTTCTTACGTTCGGTCAGTAGGGCGTATTCCCGGCCGAGGGCGGTGGTTAGCTCGGAGATTTCCTGATCCAATTGATCGATCTGCGCGGTTTGAGTGGCCACACTAGGCACAGTTTCCGACGGAGTCTGGGGTAGATTCTTTTCCAGTTTTTGCAATTTATCCTGCAAGCCAGCCGTCACTCCACTGGCTTGTGGAAATTTACTCACAAGCTCTTTTTGCAGTTGATCGCGCACATCGCCCAAAGCAAAAGGACCGACCGCGAGTGTCAAACCCAACAAGGCGAGTAAAAATCCCGGTTTCGCCTCGGTCCATTGCCTAAAAACCACGATCACTCCCACCAACGGTAAGAGAATCGTGCCCAAACCCCACACCACGCTACGGCGAAAAGCCACCACGGTGATTATCATGCCCCCGATATACGTCAGGATCAATCCGACCAGAATGAACCCGAAAATGATTGGCAAAGACATAAACAAAGGCCTTTAGAGCAGTTGATGGGCCAAATGTGTGGCGATCCAGGCGTTTTTTCATCCAAATTGACCCGCCAGACATCGTTTATCGCCCTTTTAAGAAGAAAGGTGAATGCTGGCGGCACCGGCGCGTCTGTGCTACCAATGGAGGAGGATGCTGCCGTGGTTTCAAAATCAATTTCCGCTTTACCTCGCCCCGATGGCGGGGGTGACCGATCATGTCTTTCGCCAACTTTGCAAAGAACAGGGCGCAGATGTCGTAGTGACGGAATTTGTCTCAGCAGAAGGCATTTTGCGTCGCAATGAGCGCACGAGCGAGTATCTGGTTTTTTCAGAAATGGAACGTCCCATGGGCGTGCAACTTTTTGGAGCCGACCCCGAGCATCTCGGCGAGGCAGCCCGCGCTGTGATTGATTGGGTAAAGCCGGATTTTATTGACCTTAATTTCGGTTGTCCGGTCAATAAAGTGGTCAGCAAACAAGGCGGCTCCGCCCTTTTACGCGACTGCCCTTTGCTCGCCCGCGTGGCCACCGCCGTGGTCAAAGCCGCTGGCAACGTGCCGGTAACTGGAAAAATACGCATCGGCTGGGACGCGCAGACGATCAATGCGACAGAGACCGCCCGCATTTTGCAGGATTGTGGAGTGCAAGCCGTGGCTGTGCACGGGCGAACCAAGGAACAAGGTTACTCCGGGGTGGCCGACTGGGACGTGATCGGCGAAGTGGCCGCCGCAGTGCAAATCCCGGTCATTGGCAACGGCGATATCAGCGGCCCCCTGGATGTGGAATGTCGCCGGGCACAAACCGAGGTGTCCGGGATCATGATCGGCAGGGCGGCCATGTCGGCCCCGTGGATTTTTCGTATGATCAAACATTATCTCTCCACCGGGGAAATTCTGCCCGATCTTCCCCTCGCGGAAAAATGGGCGTTCATCCAGCGTCACGCCCGCGAAACGGTCGCCCAACGTGGACGCGAAACGCCCGCGATGCATTCCCTGCGGGCAAGATTGATGGCGTATTCGCGGGGAATGCCTGGCGGACGCGCCCTGCGTGGCAGGCTGCAATTCGTTTCGAGTCTCAACGATTTGGAAGAGATCGCCGGGCACCATCAGCAGCAAGCTCTCGAATTCATCGAGCATTAATTCTGGTCTTCGTTCCGTCGAACAGCTACACAGCAGTGTTACACTTGCTTTATGCGTATTATTCTCATCCTAACCTCCGTTTTTATTTTCTCCGTTGCCTCTTTCACATTCGCCCAGGGAGAAGATCCCGCGCACACCGAGTTGCGCTTACTCCGCGATGAACTCATCGCATCGGTCGAGAATGGCGACATCGAAAAAATGGCCCTCCGTTTACATCCCACCATTGTCATTACCTGGCAGGATGGAGAAGTCTGCCGGGGAATCGAGGAGGTAAAAAAATTCTATGCACGGATGAAGGCGGGCAACAAAAAATTCGAGGGCTATAAAGTTCCGCCCACAGCGGATGCGCTCACCACCCTTCATGCGGGTGGCACGACTGGCGTGGTCACCGGTTACAACATCGGGCAATACTTTTTGTTAGGTAAAGAAATCGAACTCTCCAATCGCTGGACGGCCACGGTGGTCAGGGAAAACGGACAATGGTTGCTGGCAGGTTATCACGTCTCGATGAACGTGCTCGACAACCCTCTGTTAAATAGCGCCAAAACAGGGGGCGCCATCCTCGCCGGCATTACCCTCCTGGCAGGGTTCGGCAGCGGCTGGTGGCTGGCAAGGCGCAAGGTAAAATAGGAACACGCTTGGTTAGAAAAGCAGGCTTGCCCCCAAGAGCACGCCACGACCTTCCAACGGCGCGATGTCTTTTAAGAAAGAAGAATGAATCCGCGCTTCCGCATTGGTTAGGTTGGTGCCCTTGACGTAAAATTGCCAGTTGGTCGGGCCGAGATCGACATTGTAACTCAGGCTGGCATGTAACAAATGATAGTCATCGGTCGGCAGTTCATAGGATGCTGTGCGATTTTGCGCCCCCACATACTGCCAGCCCAGGCGGGCTTCGACACTATCGTAGCGGTAAACCAGCTCCGTCCCGGCACGAAATGGAGGGATGCGGGGAAGCGAATCTCCAGTGTTTTCATCCTTCGCCCTCAC
This sequence comes from Chthoniobacterales bacterium, assembly GCA_038225185.1. Taxonomy (GTDB): domain Bacteria; phylum Verrucomicrobiota; class Verrucomicrobiia; order Chthoniobacterales; family DASVRZ01; genus DASVRZ01. The sequence continues at coordinate 10,670 of JBBRFA010000037.1, read as the reverse complement.
ATAATCGGCCGTAAGCTGCAAATGTAATCGATGCCGTCCACCCTGCACTGGCGGCAGGACGGCTTCCTTGCCTTTGCTAGTCGTTTTGTCACTGCCCACCGCTGGCTCCTCATTGGAAGGTTCCAACAAATGCAACGTGGCCGATAATTCCCCACCCCAGAGAGTGGCCTTGGTCGATTCAAAAGCGAAGACCGGCAACTCATCTTCAATCTCACCCGTGGGGTTCAAGGCGATAAACCCGTCAAACCGATTATAAAACACACTCACCGATCCTGTTATCCAGCCGGATTTTTTTCTTAACGAGAGATCGAAACCCACAGAATCTTCCGAGCCAAGTTCGTCATCTCCGATTTCAAACGCACCTGTCGCCACATGCGGTCCTCCCGCAAACAATTCCTGGTAATTAGGTGCCCGCTCCGTGTATGCCACCGAAAAGGCCAGCGCCAACTCTTCTGCAAACGTGTAAACCACGCCGAGCGATCCACTCCAGAGTCCGAAATCCCGTTTGCGATCCGGTCCAAAATCGGGATTTTCCGCCGCCTCCGCCGATTGCCAGTCGTAACGCACGCCAGCCTGGAAAATCACCGGTGTCAGGTCCAGTTCCTCAAATAAAAACACCGAATGGCTGCGACTCTCCACCGGTGGCAAAAACGCCTCTTCGCCCAACGCAGAAAACGTGCTTTGCTGCGTTTGATACCCCACGGTTCCCTCCAGCAGCCCCCATTTTTCGTGCGCGATTTCCAACCTACCATCGTAGCCTTCGTTTTCAAAGACCGTCCCCGTTTCCACTCCCTCGAATTCTGTGTGCGTGTAATCCGAGATCGCGCCGCGCATTTTGATGGATTTTATCCCTGCCAAAGGTTGCCGGATTTCTCCGCGAAACTCCCAACGACGTTGATCCAGGTCGATGCTAACCTCCTCCTCGGCCACCGTGCCGTAACGTGATAGATAGCCGCTGTAAACGACTCCGAAATAGCCACTTTCCCAGACGTAACTCGCGCCCGCGGCAGCGCTGTCCGTGTCGGTAAAACTGTTCGGTAAACGGCCTCTCGCCTCCTCACCCTCCGGCACTTCAATCGCGCGCAAACGAGCCGACCGCGCGTAGCCAGGGATCTCGCTATCGTCGGTTTCCCTGCGCGATGCATCGAGATGAATCACCACCGATCCCAACGCAAATTTCACCAAACCAGATCGCGCAGTCTCGCTGTTTGCCGTGCCATGGCGAAAATCCAACGCCCCCTGCACCGGCCCCTCCGGTTTTGTCTCGGCAATGCGATTATCAATTACATTGACCACCCCCCCCACCGCATTGGGACCGTAAAGCAAGGTGCCAGGTCCCCGCACCACTTCGATGCGTTCTACCAAAATCGGCTCCAAAGCCACCGCATGATCCACACTCGTGGTGGAGGCATCGATAACATTGGTGCCATTTTGCAAAATCCGAATCCGATCTCCATCCAGCCCGCGAATCACCGGACGACTCGCCCCCGGCGCAAACCTGGTGGAACTTACCCCCGGTAAATTTGCCAAGGTTTCACCCAACGAAGGCGAAAGCTGCAATTGCAAATCGCTCCCTGCAAGAATCGATACGGGCTGCGCTTGCTCAAATAAAGTGCGTTGGGTAGGACCTGCCGTCACGACCAATTCATCGAGGCTGCTGATGGATTCCGCCAACTCATCCGCTTGAATGGCAAGAACAAAAAAAACAGTGAAAAACAGGGGGAATAAAGCAAGTGGTTTGCGCATAATGCGAAATTTATATGCTTTAGGCAATCCTCTTGCAACGGCTTATTGCACGTTTTTGGTTATTATGGTTGTGGCACCGGGTCTGGTCCGGCAGATTTTTCCCTGCCCAATTCGATCTGCAACGGCCGGTGATCGCTCGTTTCCGCTGGTGGATCAAGTAATTGCGCCCTGGGTTTGCCGAGTCCACTCGTAAACAGGTAATCGAAGGTAATCGCTTCGAAGCGGTCGTCGCCCCGCCAGGTGAGTCGCTCTTTCGCTGGCGTCAAAGCCCACGAATTCCAGAACCCAGCTTTCACTAGATTGGCCACCACTTTATCGCCAAATTTACCGTCCTGGTTCGTATTCATATCGCCGCCTATCACGGTTCCCAGCACGCGATCCTTGCCATAGGCTTTTTTGGTATCCTCAATGTGCGCCAGCAATTGGCGCACCGATTCATTGCGCATCCCTTCGTTCAACTCAGCATCGGCCTTCGTTTTTCCGCGATTACTCTTCAAATGCACACTGTAAACAAAAATAAGCTTGCCAGATGCCTGATCCTCCAGCGCAGCGAAAGAAAAACCGCGCGTGGGCAAAGGCGGCACCGGTTTCCAATTTTCAAACCACGCGGAATTCAACGGCACTTTGGAGGCAATTCCCACTTGTTGACGCGTAATTTCCCCCTCCTCATCTTTAAACTGCGATAACACTCGCACCTCCAGGCCCGGCACCACCGCCACCAGATCCGCAAATGCGCTCCAGTCGCGCATTTCTTGTATAAGCAAAACATCGGGATCGATCTCTTTGAGAGCCTGTTTCACCACTGCGGCATGAGCCGCCGCTTCCTCGGGAGTGGCGCGAGGATACTTTCCAGGATACCATTCCAGATTCCAGGCGACGATTTTCTGCGCCAGCAGGGGCAGTGTCGTGAGGTTGCCAAATCCAAACACAATCAGCCAAGGGAACCAAAAACGCAGTTTCATAATGACGATTAAATCATGTTTTACCGGGAATGCGAACATTCCGAACCACAAAAAAAGATGGGTTTTGCGCAAAAGTCGGCAAGCCAGAATTACAGATGCGCTTAAAATAATCGATAGGGCAAAATCCTACCTCCTCCACGAGTGGCTCATTCGCTTCGACCGGCTTACAAGTATTATTCCATGAAAAACTCTCTACCCTTTCTCACCGCCTCCGAGGCCGCTGCTTACATCCGCCATGGTGAGACCCTCGGCTTTAGCGGCTTTACTCCCGCCGGTGCTCCCAAGGCGGTTCCTTTTGCCATCGCAGAACGCGCGAAGGAACTGCATAGCGCGAATAAACCCTTCCAGATCGGGGTCATCACCGGCGCCTCCACCGGACGCTCGCTCGATGGTGCTCTGGCCAAAGCCGCCGCCATTTCCTTCCGCACCCCTTATCAATCCGACCCCGACCTCCGTAAATCGATCAACGCGGGTGAAACCCACTTTTTCGATCTGCATCTCTCCACCGTCGCGCAAACCTTGCGCTACGGATTCCTCGGACGTCTCCACTGGGGAATCATCGAAGCCAGCGACATTACTGCCGATGGAGAAATCGTCCTCACCTCCGCCGTGGGCATCGCCCCCACGGTCGCCCGCATGGCGGATCATCTCATCATCGAACTCAACCATCGCCATCCCCCCACCTTGCGCGGGTTTCACGATTGCTATGAACCCGCCGATCCTCCGCATCGGCGCGAAATCCCCGTTTACACGCCCTCCGACCGGATCGGTTCTCCTATCATCAAGGTTAATCCACGCAAGATCGCCGCTGTCGTCGAAACTCATCTCGCCGACGAAACCAATCCTTTTACCGAAGCCAATGCTCTCACCCGGAAAATTGGGGAAAACGTTGCCCATTTTCTCGCCGCCGAAATGAAGTGCGGCCGGCTGCCTCTTGAATTTCTACCCGTGCAATCCGGGGTGGGTAACATCGCCAACGCGGTTCTCGGTGCCATGGGGGAGCATCCCGATCTGCCTCCCTTCACGATGTTTACGGAAGTCATCCAGGACTCTGTCATCCAACTTCTTCTCAATGGCCGGGTGACTTTTGTCAGCGGTGTTTCCCTTACCGTGAACGATCCAGTTTTACAATCCATCTACGACAATCTGGCCTTTTTTCGGCCACGCCTGCTTCTGCGTCCGCAGGAAATTGCCAATCATCCCGAGGTGGTGAGAAGATTGGGGTTGATTGCGATCAACACCGCCATCGAAGTCGATGTCTTTGGCAATGTGAACAGCACCCACGTCATGGGTCGGCAGATGATGAATGGCATCGGCGGTTCGGGCGACTTTACGCGGAACAGCTATCTGTCGATCTTCACCTGCCCGTCAACTGCCAAGGGAGGAAAAATCAGCTCCATCGTGCCCCTGGTGAGTCATCTCGATCATAGCGAGCATTCGGTCTCTGTCATTATTACCGAGCATGGCGTGGCGGATTTACGTGGCCGATCTCCGCATGAACGCGCGAATTTAATCGTTAATCAATGCGCGCATCCCGATTTTCGCGACGAGTTGCGAGGTTATTTTGCCCAGGTAAAAGAAGGGCATACCCCGCTTACTCTCGCCGCTGCTTTTGCCATGCACCAACACTACCTCAAGACTGGCGACATGCGCGGAGTCGATTGGAAAAATCTCGTAGTCTAAGAAACTTGAGGGATCATTTTCAAAAAAAACCGATGCTGCGGGTTCGGTTTTTTCTAAGAGAATTTATCGCCCGGACTTTTTAGCAGATGTTAGTAACCGTGATAATTGGTGCGATAGACCCGGCGCACCGGACGATGGTAACGATTGTCGTAGTAGCGTGAGGCGCGGTAGGTTTTACGATAATAGGAGTTGTGCCGGGGACGGTAGTAATCGCGCCGTTGCGGTTCGCAGTAATAGTTGGAACGACTATAAACAGGTCCGTAATCCACGTAATGGTAATTGATCGGGACACCTACTGAAATATGGAAACGCGGCCCAGCCGAAGCTTCGCGCGGGAAGACTGCAAAAACAAACAGGGTGACGAACAGGAAGGTTAGTTTTTTCATAAGATTGAATGATTTTTCGTGAACATAATTTCTGACGCATGGCAAACGTTGGTATTCAAAAATAATTTGCGATTCTCACAAATCTTTACGCCGCACCCGTGCCCGGCAGAGCAGGTCGGGGCCGATTTTTTCAAAAGTAACGTCTTCCAAAGGCCACGCATCCGCATTGCTGCCCACACCTTCCCCGCCTACTGACGGAACATCACCCCCAACCAAAAGCGGTGCGTAAAAGAAAAACAGACGATCCACCAGACCCTGGTCGAGTGCCGAACCGATGATCTCTCCCCCGCCTTCGATGAGAACGCTGGTCGCCTGGAGACGCCCCAATTCTTCGAGTGCAGTCGGTAAATCTGCAAAAACCAGGGTGCGTTCCTTCCAGCGATCGGTAAAAAGATGCGCCTCGGCAGGCAATTTTCCGCTGCGCGACATCACCACTCGCCAGGGCTGACGTTCCGCCGCGCGTTTACCCTGTCCGCGCACGGTGAGTTGCGGATTGTCCAGCCGCACAGTTTCGGCACCCACCAGGATGGCATCCACCTGCGCTCGGAGTCGATGCCCGAATCGTCGCGCCGACGCGGAAGTAAGCCACTGCGATTCTGCAGGCGGACGGGCGATGCGTCCGTCGAGCGACATGGCAGATTTTGCAAGAACGAGAGGGCGACGGGTGGTGATCCAATGATTAAAGCCTTCGTTGAGATTGCGGCATTCTGTTTCCAGAATATTTTCTGTCACCGCGACACCAGCCCGACGCAAAAGCTCCAGTCCCCTCCCCGCGTGAGCTGGGTTGGGATCGGTGGTGCCCACGACGACGCGGGCAAATCCCGCCCGCAGGATGGCATCGACACAGGGTGGCGTGCGCCCATGGGTCGAACAGGGTTCCAAAGTCACATAAAGTGTCGCGCCCCGAGCCAGTCCAGCTTCGGGCAGGCTGCGAATTGCCTCAATCTCGGCATGGGGGCGACCCGCACGTCGATGCCAGCCTTTGCCGAGCAAAATACCATCCCGCACCACGACCGCGCCGACCGCAGGATTGGGTGAGGTTTTTCCAAACCCTTTTCGCGCCTCCCCAAGGGCAAGTCGCATCCAGCTTTGATCCTGGTCAGGAGCGGGCGAAATCACGTCAGCGCCACTTCGACCTCGGGATTAACCGTTTTCTGCACCGGGGGATGCAATCGATTGTGGATGGATTGGACCATTTTTTCCACCACGCGACTGCGCGAACGGTCGAAAGCAAAGGAGTAGCGTTTTTTGCCGGCGGCATCGGCGAGACGCACTTCATCGTAAAGAAAAGCCGGCACGTGCTCCACTGTTCCGCCAGAAAGTTCCAGCACAAGGCGGATCGGACGCCAGCGCGATTCGTTGATGAAAACGAGTTTTCCAGGTTCCTCGACGGTGGCGATCAGGACTCCAAAGTAATTGGCCGGGAGACGTGTCCCTTTGCGGGAGACACAGGGCACCGCCCAAAGAACCGTTTCCTTAAGCACATTCCACTCGGCAAAAGCACTGGCGGCGCGACCAGCGAGAACGTCGGACAACCCCTCCTCGGTGCGACCACCGGCGGGGAGATTGAGCTTGCGGAAAACCAGCCAGACTTTCGCCGCCACCGCGCGCCAGATTTTGGGGGCAAACCAGGCCACGACCATGAGCACGAGCAGAAAAATCACCAGGGCGACGACCGGATTCCAAGCCAGCAGACTCAACCCACCGAGCACTGCCACATCTTCGGCCAGACTAAGGCTCACGTTGGTAAACGGCTCGGGAGAACCATTGGCAATAATGCGCGTCCCGGCTTTGGTGCCGTGCGTCGCAAAACTCAACGTCCCGGCCAGCAAACCGCCGATCACCAAAAATGTCGGCGAGGCATCCCCCAGCGCCTGCGTTGCCAGCAAAGCACCCCCGAGGGGACGGATCACCGTATGGGCGGCATCCCAAAGCGTATCCACCCAGGGCACTTTATCGGCAAAAAACTCCACCAAATACAAAGCGCCCGCGATCCCTAATATCCACGGATCGGCCAGAAAAGATAGCTGATGAAAATCTCCCGAAAGCGTGATCCACTGCATTCGGATGGCCAGACCGGTTGCAAAAACCGTGAGGTAAAGATTCAACCCGGCCAACATGGCCAGACCAAAGGCGACACCGAGGAGATCAAGATTTGCCATAATACTGATTATTTAGCAGAAAAACGCAGCTTTTCCAAAAGAAAGCACAGGGAACAAGGTCAGGCGGTGGTGCAACATATTGACTGTAAAAGTGATAGACACCCGTAATTGATTCTAACAAGTGAAAGGACTTGTAACTTGATTTCGACCGTTGAATTGCGATGTCAGGATAGCTGAAGGTGTAGTTTTTCCGGTTGTCGTGCCGTTGGTCTTGGCTGTCTTTGGAGGATCCCAAGTAGAATTGTCCCGCGCCTACGTTGCGATCCGAAGACTTAAACGCTGTCTCTGCGTGGTGGCTGATTATTTAACGAGTTGGGTCTTGGGAAAGGCCGAATGCCATCCAAACCAGAATGCTTCGTGAGCAGGGAAACGCGGCAGTATGACTTCGCCGGTTAGAGCAGCTTCTGTAACGTTCCATTTTCCACCCGCGTCGTCCACGGCCTCGGTTTTTCCATCCCAGGAGGTGAAGTGTTTTTCACCTGCATCATAGACTCTGGAGGCGCCCGATGGATCCGTGAGAATAACCAATTGTTTATTCCCCAATTTTTGCTGGTGGACAGGGTGCCGGGCCAGGAAATCCACTGAAAGGGCAAGAACATCCCCGTCGTTTTTTCCGGAACGGAGAGCCAGAATCCGTTCTTTGTTTTTGAGTCGATCGTCCTTAAGGGCATCCGGGATGTCAAACATTAAGCGATCCGTGGAGAAATAGTCCTTATAAGCCACGCCTTCTCCATAATTTCTTTCATGTCCGGTGTTGAGCGACAGAACGGTCGTATCCGGGTTGCGGCGCTTCCATTCGCCCCAGGTCGTGGTAACCACGTAGAGTGGTTTCAACACGATGCCTTGTCCGACGAGAGGGCCGACGACGGGTTTGCCCTCCAAGGTGGACCACATCGATTTGGTTGTATGGTCATACATCAGTTTATTGGAGCGATAGAGGAAGCCGCTCGTGCCAAGTTCGTAGTGTTTCCCTTCCAGCTCCGTCGAATAGACAATCATAGATCCGCAAAGCGTGCAGTAAACCCCATTGATGGAAACGCCGCCCACGTGGTCTTTGACCATTTCGTGCCAGGCGAGGATGCGCTTGGGGTAGGCTCGGGATTCCCCGTTGAACTTGACGCCAAAAACGACATCGCCGTCGTTAAGGTAAGTCGCTTTGTTGGCGGCAAGCGTTTCCGGATCTTTCAACGGAGGAATCCCGTCACGCAGGACGCCGCCCCAACGGATTTCGTCGAGCCGAATCTCAGTTTTCGGGTTTTTGGCAAAATATTCGGCGAAACGAGGATCAATTTGACGATACAGCTTCTCTTTGAATTCTGCATAATCGGGATGCGGTGTGTAAGGCTCCTTCCAGACGTGCTGCCAAAGCGCGTTGAGGTCCGTATTGGCATCCTGGCCAGTTTTTTTGAGAATTATTTTTTCGATAGCACTAGCCGAACGTTTTCTAAAGCCCATACTCAGAGTTTCGACGAGCATGGCCTTGTCGCCCGGTCCCCAGTGCTGATCAATCCGGTCGATATGAGCTGCCGCATCTGCCGGATTGCCGTTCAGCAGGTTCAGAAAGTCATCGGGACTGCTGCGCACCGGTTCCTTGGCACAAAGCGGAAGACCTCCCGCGCAGGAAAATGCGAGCATTAAGCAAATAGAGGCGATAGATTTCATTTGGGTAAGCAGTTTACTCGGAAGGCAGCTTTGCCAAACGTAGGAGCGCTGATACCTGTGTTTTATTCCAGTCCATCGCTCCTGTCGGTCTTTGTTTTTTAGCCGTGAGGCATTTCCTTGACCGACGCATCCCATTGACCTGTCGCTCTGTCAGAGGGGTCAGCAGAGGGGTCAGCAACTGTCTTAACATACTATATACCTGTCACTAGGTTTAATATTATACCTGTCATTAGGTTTAATATGTCCCGAGGGGGCGGATCACCGTATGGGCGGCATCCCAAAGCGTATCCACCAAGGGCACTTTATCGGCAAAAAACTCCACCACATACACAGCGCCCGCGATCCCCAATATTCACAGGGGTTTCAATAAAAGACCTGACCCGTAGTTTTCCTAACCCCGGTAAAGTGTAGAAAATGCCAGTCGCTGGGGTTCTTGAATTTGTATTCGCCCGCAGTTCCGGCGAGTTCGGCGCGGGCCTTGTCGAGGATGCGCGGCAGGATGGTGTAGCCACCGAGCCGGATGCGCGGGCTGCGGGGAGGGCGTTGCGTTAAATCAGGTGCGGCGGTTAAAAGGGTGATTGTCATAATTGGATTGATAGGTTGGATTTCATTCAGGTTTGCAATAGATCAGGTGCGGATGGCTGCTCACGGAAGCAAGCGGCGTGGCCGACGCGATTGGTTCAGCCACGCCGCGTTGAGATTACTTTCCGTTCTGCTTCACCAGGGTGGGCCAGTTCTGGTCTGCTTTGGCGACGTTGCCAGCAAGTTCTTCGTTAAACTTTTTCAGGATGTCAGGATTGAGGTTGAGATACAGCTTCCCGTTACGCACCTGCCAGGTGCTAATGTCCACGGGAAGAAGCTTTTCGATCGCGACCCCGAACGCGCAGTAGCCGCCGAACTGCGGGGTGTATTTCGAGGGATTAGCCACGAAAAGGTTCTTGTGCTCCTCGCTCGCGAAGTAGTAGATCGCTCCCTCGTGCTCAGCAGTAATAAACGGGGATCCATTGACTGCCTTTGAATCGGTGAAGAAGGCGACGGTGTCGTAGCCGTTCACGGCGGCCTTGCTGGCACCGGAAACATTGACGAGATCGCCGGCAAAAGCGGCAATGGATAAGAGCAGCAGGGCTGCGGTGGTTGTGATGATGTTTTTCATTTTAGTTTTAGTTTTAGTTTTAGTTACTTTGTTAGTTTGTTTGTTGCTTCGGCCCGGATGGCCGTAACTACGAACGAATGAACCATGCGGCTATTCCCAGATTCGGATAATGCCACTTGGTTTTTGCCGTTATGCCTGTTTCACATAGCATTGGCGTATGCTTGATCGGATCAAAAACTAAGGGACAGGTCTTGGGACAGGTCTTTTGTAGCTTCTATTTTTTGGTTGATTTATAATCTTGTCAGCCACCCGCCAGTTTGGTGATGGTATTGGCAAGCTCATTTTCTCAATGAAACTCTTTCCACGACTGGCCTTTTTCTTCTGCTGGCCGGTCGTTTTCCTGCCACTTCAGGCAGCGTTTTCCCCTCCTACCTCCAGTCAGGCCCAACTCACCTCCACCCTTGGCACGAGCCGCACGGTGGGAGCGACGGGGACCAATTACAGTTACAATCCTCTCAACCAGCTCACGAGCTTTACCAGCGGGGGAAACACGGTCGCGTTCACTTACGATGCCAACGGCAACCGGGTGAGCCGCACCCAGGGCGGGACAAGCGACACACTCGGGAAAATTAAGGGACAGGTCTTTAGTAGCTTAAGGGACAGGTCTTTAGTAGCTTTTCGGGTTCCTGCCGTGCGGACCCTCACGCGCGCGTCCGCACGCACGACGAAGCCGCAGAAATCCACCCCATCGGCGCAGCGCAAGGCCCGATACTTGTCGGGGTGAATCTCCAGCCGCAGATCCCGCAGATTGTCCCGCGCGGCTTCTCCGTGTTCGCGCACCTCGGCCCGCGATCCGCCGAATAGCAGAAAATCATCCACATAGCGCACGTAGCCTTTCACCCGCATCTGCTGCTTTACGAAATGGTCGAACCCATCCAGATAGACGTTCGCCAGAAACTGACTCGTGAGATTGCCG
>JBBRFA010000036.1:0-27020 GCA_038225185.1 Chthoniobacterales bacterium | reverse complement strand
GGGGGAATGCGGGATGCGGAGTGCGGGATGAGGGGGTTTGTGTAAAAGGCGGATTTGAAATGTGTCAGGTAAGTGCTTATTGTCGAGATATGAAGCGTTTCCCTGTTACTTTTCTGGCGTTTTTGTTTCTGTGCGTTGTGCTGATAATTGAAAGTATCGCACAAAGTGCGACGGGTGTGGCACAGACGAGTGCGGCCCAGGCGTTTACAGAGGGGCAACGGGCTTATCTGGGTGGGAATCCGGGGTTGGCGAAGGAAAAGTTTTTGCTGGTGCTGGATGCGGAACCGAATCATGTCGGGGCAAAAAATTATCTGAAAATGATCGAAGTGTCGGATCGGAAGAATAAAAAGTCGGCGTTGTCGAATCAGTTGGCGGAGTTGATCGTGCCAAAGGTGAGTTTTAAGGAGGCATCGCTGGAGTCGGTCTTAAATTTTTTAAAAGCGAAAGCGACCGAGGTTTCGGAGGGAAAAGTGTCGCCGTCTTTTGTGCTGCAACTTCCGCCGGGTGGAGCGGAGAGGGCGGTGACGTTGGATCTGCAAAATGTGCCTTTTACAGAAGTGCTGCGTTATCTGGGGGAACTGACCGCGACGAAGTTTGAGATTCAGCAATACGCGGTGCTGGTGTCTCCGAAGGGAAGTTAGGAGGGTTTGCCTCCAGGTTTCCCAGACTGAGCGGATTGCCTTTTAAGAAAACTGTTTGGCGAGTCGGCAAAGAGGGCACCCGAGTCGGGGGTGCGTTCCCCGGAGATTATTCTTGGTCGCCGATTATTCGAGGGATTCGACTTTGATTTTGGAATCGGAAAGTTTGTCGCTGTAATCCTGGATGAGGTTTTCGAATTTTACGCGGGTAAGGCCGACGAATGGTTCGCGGGCGGTGAGGGCGGTGCCGAGTCCGAATTTTTCGTAGCGTTTAAGGATGTCAGTGCCGAGTTGATACATTTCGGCGTTTTTGGTGCGGTGATCGGCGACGATACGATCAAGGACGACGACGCGGGCGGCGAGTTTGGTGCGTTCGGTCTCGGAGGCGGAACCGGTGGCGGCGGTTTTGCTGTAGGCGACCTTCCATTTTTCGAGGGATTCGCGGAGGGTGACGATTTCTTTGTCGCGCTGTTGAGCTTGGGTGTTGAGGTTGGCGACGAGGGAGTCGTTGGTTTCCTTGTCGGCGATGGCCTGTTTGGTAAAAGCGGTGACGCGGCTTTCGAGGTTGGTTTTATCGGCTGCGAGCGTGGTTTTTTCGGCCAATAAAGTAGATTTTTCGGATTCGGAAGCGCGCAGTTGAAGGAGGGTGTTTTTGAGGGTTTCGCGAAGGCGAAGTTCGGCCTGGCTGACTTCCTGGGCTGTGAGGACGTTGGTCAAAAGGCAGAGGCTAAGAATGGGAAATAAGAGGGTGCGCATGGGATGAAGTGGGCGTTTGGGAGTGAATGCGAATTAAAATTTGGTGCTGATATCGAATTGAAGTGTGTCGCTTTTAAGTGGAGGGCCGGCGATTTCGTTTGCGCTGAGCCAGCGGACGCCGAAGACGACATCGGGAGAAAGGGCGGCCTGACCGGTGAGAATGTAACCTTCGAGATTGGTGCCGCCGTTGCCTAGATTGGAATCGGTGAAGCCATCGATGACGGCGTCGGACTCGACGTAGCGGTAGAAGAGATTGAGGTTCCAATCGCCGCGTTTATTGAGGGCGGCGGAACCGAGGCGAAGACCGATCTGCCAGGCGGTATCGCCCCCTTCGAAGGTGCCGGAGCCCGTTTCGGAAGGTCCACGGTTGTTGACGGCGAAACTGTTGATTTCGTTGCGGTTGAAGGCGGTGTTTTTGATGTATTCGCCGGAGAGGGTGACTTGAACGGGTTCATATCCGGTGTAGCTGAGGGCGCCGGTGAGGGCTATCTGACGAAACTTGGAGGCGAGACCGAAATACTGAAATTGATTGGTGGTGCCGAAATTATTGGCGGCGGTTGGAGTAATGTTGCGCAAGGCGCGATAAGTGTTGCCTTTCTGGGCGAAAGTGGGGCGCGTCGCATCGGTGTTGCCCTGGTCCTGACTGGTTAGCGGCACGAATGGGTCGGAGAGCTGACCTTCGACGCCATCGTAGTGATAATAAGCAAAAGCGAGTTTGGTGGACCAATGATCGACGATTTTCCATTCGAAGCCTGTTTGGACGGCGTAGAGCCATTTATCTTTGCTTTCGAATTTGGAAGGCTGATTCGAGGAAAAGTTGAAATCGGTATTGAAAATGGGAAATGCGCCCGCAGTAAAGAAGGGGGTGACGATGTCGTGAATGTTATATTTGGCACCAAAAGCGAAGCCATCGAAGCCCACATCGTCGTCCCAGAGAGCGGCGGTGGTGAAGAACGGGTTTTCGAAGCGTCCGGCACGGAGGGAGAGTTTGAGGTTGGTGACCTCGGTAAAGTCGTAGCGGAGGAAGGCGCGGTCGAGCCAGATGGCGTATTTGGAGAAGTTACCACCCTGGCCGGAACCGGCGGAGCCGAAACTTTGGTTGGCGGAGACGGGTGAATTATTGTTGCCAGTGACGATTCGGACGCCAGCACTGAAGCCTTCGCGGAGAACGACTTCGGCCCCAAGGCGAACCCGGAGTCGGATGCTGTTGCGGTTTTGATCGACGTTTAATTGCGGAGAAAAAACGGTGCCCGAGACATCGAAAGGTGCGCCGGTGTTGATGGCGTTAAAATTGGGGAAAGCACCAGAGTTGTCGTTGCCCGATGGAAAATAGTCGCCTTGATACCGCACGCGAATATCGCCAAAAAGTCGTAGGCGGGTGAGCCATTCGGGAAAAAGACGCGGATTGGCCCAGTTTTCGTCGCGGGCCTGTGCGAGGACCTCGGCCCGGAGGTCGTTGCGAATTTGTTCTTTTACGGTTTCGGGAATGTAGGAAACGCTCAGCGTGTCATCAGGTTCCGGGTAAGGAGTAATGCCGGGATCAACCTGGGGGCCACGCGCATAAGCTTCGGGTGGAAGTGCCTGGGCGGCAGCGATTTGGAGAACAGCAGATTCGATGGCGGCGTTTTGCTGGCGGGCGAGAGCGGCGTCAGCCTCGGCCTGGGCGACGAGATCGGAGGCGTCCTCCTGGGTGAGGAGTCCTTTGGCGACCAGGCGATTGATCAGGTTAATGGTGACATTTTGAGACGGAGTGGCCGGTGCGGCGGAGGTGATGGTAGCAGGCTCCGGGGTGTCGGAGGGCGGCGCGTCGGCGACAGCGGGAGCGGTCTCAGGGGTGATGGTTTCGGCAGAGATTGACTCTATGGAGGGAGCGGATTCGCTGGTTGAGGCGGATTCTGGAGTCGGTGTTTCTGCGGTGGAAGGGATTTCAGCCGAGGGGGATTCTTCTTGGGAAAAAACCAAGGGGTTGAGGCCGAGGAAAAACACCGAGACAAGGCAAATGGCCAGAGTGTGGGATCGGAGACGACTGTTAAGGGTGATGGTTTTCTGCATAACGAAAGGATGAATTAGGAGTTTGGGCGCCGGGCGGTAAGTCGGAGCTGGATGGGGAGTGGCATGTCGGGGGGGGGCGGTTCTTCGAGTTGGAGACCAGTGAGGACTTCGGATTCGATGGCACGATCCAAAGCGGCATCACCTGTGGTGCCTTTGAGCTCGGCACGGGTGATGCGTCCGGTCTCGTCGGGCCAGATTTTCACTTCGATGCGGAGGCTGGCGGTGCGGAGTTTGGGATTTTTTTCCATGGCACCCTGAATGCGGCGTTGAACCTGTCCGGCATAACGTCCGTATTTGGAGCCGCGGGATTGTCCGCCGCCAGCGCGAGGGCCGCCAAAGCCGCTGCCGCCGCCTTTTTTGAGTCCGAAAGCGTCGGGTCCGCCATCGCCCGTGATGTTTGTGCCGATGGATTCATCGGGTGGTTCGTCGGCCACGGGATCATCATTGATATCCTCGGGAGCCTGTTCTTCCATGGGGGCGGTTTCGGGTTCCATTTTCTGATCGACGGGAGGTGGCGTGACCGGGGGCGGAGTGGGCGGCGGGGTCGGGGGAGGAGTGGGAGCTGGTGGAATCGTGATGACGGTGAGACGTTCCTTGCGGGCGGCAGGGGCACCTTTCTGGCCTGCCAATTTATAGGTGGCGAAAACTGCGATGAGAAGAATAATGCCGCCAAAAATGGCCATCCCGCGATACTTTTCCCAGAAAGTATCTTCGAAATCGCTGTCTTCGTTGTCGTCTTTTTTAGCCATTGATGAAGAGATTTATTTGGGTGGCTGGGTGGCGAGGCCGATCTGGGTGATGCCGATTTTGCCCACGACATCGAGGACGGACATGACGCCTTGATATTGGGTGGAGCTATCGCCGCGGATGACGACGGGGACTTCCGGTTGGGCGGCTTTGAGGGCGCCAAGTTTTTGTTCGAGTTCGGAGAGGGTGACTGGGGTGGCGTTGAGTTTGATCTTGCCTTCGGAATCGATGGTGATGGCTTGAAGCTTGATCTCGGATTTGATGGCCGGAGAGTTGCTGGCTTTGGGGAGGTTGACCTTGACGCCCTGCACGCCAGCGGTGGTCATGATGATAAAAATCAGCAGGAGAACCAGATAAAGATCCACCATGGGCGTGATGTTAATGTCGTCGTAGGATTTATTGTCGCTGGCTTGCATGGTTTAAAAAAATCAGGGAGCGGAGTTGGAGGGGGATGAGACTTCGGGAGGAGGAAGTGAGTTGGGCCGATCTGAGGGGGTGGGATAAAACTCGGCCATTTTGGCGATGAATTCGTCGATGAAGACCTGCATGGAAGCGATGAGATCTTTGATGCGGGAGCTGAGGTAGCTGTAGATGAACAAAGCGGGGATGGCGACGATGAGGCCGGCCACGGTGGCGAGCAGAGCGCTGGCGATACCGGGAGCGATGGAATTGACTTCGACTTCGCCGGTTTTGGCGATGATGGCGAAGGTGATCATAACGCCGACGACGGTGCCGAGAAGGCCGACGTAGGGGCCGCCAGCGATGGAAATGGTGAGGAAAATGAGGCCTTTATTGAGACGTTGATTTTCGAGAACGAGGCCGGTTTCGAGGGAGGCTCGAATGGCTTGGATGGAACGTGCGGAGAGACCTTGGGAACGATCTTTGCCGTTGCCCAGACGATGACTGATTTCCTCGGAGCCGATGTGGTAGAGATGATAAAGTGGGGAGCGCTGGATGTTGCGGAGTGCCTTGCCAGTGACTTTGCCACCGAAGGTTTTGGCGCTGCCGGAGTCGTCATGATCGAGGGCGGTGAGATCGGAGGAGACCTGTTTCCATTCTTTAAGGAAAGAATCGCTTCCTTTTTGGATACTATTGAGGTAGCCAAATTTCTGGATGGCGACACCCCAGCCGAAGATGATCATGAGAACGCAGACGCCGACGGCGATCCAGCCGTCGAACATCATGTTTTTGGCGATGTCGCCAAAGAGGAGCACGTGTTCGAGGGCGGCACTGCCACCGCTGTGTCCGCCGCCGCCGGAGACTTCGTCGGCGGCGAGGGCGAGGAGTTTGCCGGCGCGGTCGGTGCCGCTCTGGCTGATGGCTTGAAACTGGATGAAACCAGCCGGGCGTGCGACTTTGGAGAGAGTGAACTCATCCAATTCGCCATTGAATCCAGCGGCGGCATCCGGGGCAGGCGCAGTGCCTGCGGTGCCGTCGCGTCCGAGTAATGCGGCAGAAGTGAGGGCCGGAAGCGGAGCACTGAGGGTGCCGAAGTTTTCGCCGTCGAGAAAGAGGGTGAAAGTGCCTTCGGCGGCGACGATTGCGAGGTGACGCCAGACATTTACCGCCAAGGGAGAGCCGGTGGTTTCGGAGCGACTGCCGCCGACTTCGACGTAGGGCACACCGTCATTGAGGCCGATAATGAGTGAGTTATCGCCGTCGCGCCGGCTGTAAATAACGGCGTTGGGGGCGAGCGTGGCGGGTTTGATCCAGGCCGACCAGGTCAAGGCGCCGCCTTCGCTGGTATTGAGTGTCTCGGCTGCGGCGATGGTGATTGCGTTGATGCCGGTAAGGCGAATGGCACTGCCGATAATGCCGCCTTCGACCGGGATGGCGGCTCCTTCGCCGGTAATTTCCGAAGCGGATGAATCGGAGGGCGTGCCGGTTTTTTCCGAAAAATGATAAACGAGCACGGTATCGGCGTCGTAAGTGCCTTTGGGATCGCCTATGTTGACCGCTTTTTCGCCGATGTTGCCGTAATAAAGCCAAAAATTGACAGAACCACCGGCCTTGATTTCGGGGACTTGGACCCAGACAAATGCTTCGTTGAGCAGGGAATCATATTTTTCGATGTGAAAAGGCAGGAGGGTTTTATCATCCTCTGCGACAAAACGGATGTCGCTGCCATCTTCCTTGGCGGAAATAAATTGATAGTTGCCATCGTGCAAGCGCACGAGGACGGCGGCTTGTCCGATGGGACTGGCAATGGCCACACCTGTTTCGCTGGTGTCGGCGGTGATTTTTTTGCGGATCGACCATTCCTTATCCCACCAGGCGTGAGCGTGGGTGACCAAAAGCAGGAGGGCAAGGAGTCCAGTAAAGAAGTGGTTGCGGGTGTGTGACATAAAGGTGGCTATTTAAAGTTGGGTTGCTGGATTAAAGATTAAAAATCGGCCCAAAGCCGGAAGTTGACGCTGGCACTGCGAGCTTTGGACTCACCTTGGGAGATGAGCGGGAAGGCGACGTCGATGGAGCCGCTGTAGTTTTCCGTAAATTGCACGGAGGTGCCGATACCGAAACTGGCCAGTTCGTTGCGCGACTCCTGACCGGGCAATGCATTGCGAACCGTGATAAAACCCGAGTCCAGATAGGTGTAAATGCGCCATTCGGCACCCCGATCACGCAGCCAGGGAAGGACTTTGAAAATGTTTGGCGAACGCAATTCCAAGGTGGTGAATAAACCGTTGTCGCCCGCCACTTCGGATTCCAGATAACCGCGGGCTGTGCCGACACCGCCGGCACTGAATTGTTCGCTGCTGACCAAGGCTTGATTGGATATCTGCGCCTGCAATTTTCCAAAAGCCTGCCAGCCATCGAGAAAGTCGCGGGTATGCGATACGTCTCCCCGGAAATAAATAAAACTGCCCGAGGAACGGAAGCGGCTGTCGGAAAACTCGGTCTCATCGCTGCCCAGACCGCGTGCACTCAAAGTGACGCCGGCATTGAGTTCGGTGCGGGCATTTTTTCCGATCCACGAGGCTGTATAAGAAGCGCTAATGGGGAAATAAGTAATCGGAGCAGTGATTTGGTCGGTGGAAAGATTGATCAACTGATCGAAGTTTTTGTAATCCAATCCAACGCTAAGCGAATGGAAGAAATCTTTGCCCGGCGGCAGATTGATCAGGGCACGCAGACCGACGATTTCACCTTTTCCTGCGACGGCGGCGCCACCGAGCGTGGAGACGTTGCTGTCTTGTTTGGTCCCTTGTAAAATAAGGCTAAACCAGGGCGCCTCGGGGAAACGTGCCAGATAATAAGCTGAAAACACCTTGGCTTCGTCCACTTTTTCCGGGGCGATCTGGAAACTTAAGCCGGCGGAATGCCCTTTTTGCCAGAAGTTATTGTAACTGATGGAGCCGTTGAGACGCAGGGCAGTGGTGTTGGGACTGTTGCGATTATTCAATTCCAAACTGCCATGGAGGGGAAATGTATCCTTCACATCGAGATCGATATCGACGGTATTGGGTTCGATCCCGGCGCGGAGAGAAGGGGTGACGCGCCGATCTGGCAATTGGTTGAGGGCGATAATGTCGCGGGTGACTTCGTTGAAATTAACCACCTTGCCCTCGGCGATGGAGGGGGCGAGCCGTTTGATTTCTTCCAGGGAAAAATAACGGGAACCTTTGACCCGCAATCTTCCCACGGTGCGTTCGATGACGTTAAGATAAACGATCCCACGGGCACCGGTCTGCTGAGGCACCTGCACTTCCACGGTTTGGAATCCGCGATCTTTGTAGGCTTGTTCGAGAGCGGCGCGGGCTTTTTCCACATCGGACTCGCTGCGCCCTGGACCAAGGTAGGGATAAATGGCTTTTTCCACCTCGATGGGAGGCAGATTTTTGGCTCCACGCACTTTGATTTGACGAATGTAAAGCGGGCCGCCGCCTTCCACTTCTGGTGGTGAAGTCGATTCGGTGGGAGCCTCGGAAACTGCTTCCTGAGGGGTGGATTCTGCTCCATCAGTGTCCTGAGCGACCACAACCGGAACCAATCCTCCCGCGAGGAAAGTGGTTAAAACCAGGATGAATATTTGGTAGGCAAATCTCAAAACGAAGGCGGAGACTACAAACCGAGTTGGTTTGCGGCAACGGCTTTCAGGTTACAATTGTGTTACGAAAATTTAAACTGTCGATAAAAGCGACGTTTTAAAACCTCTACAGTGATCAAATTGCCTTAAGTCGCAAATAAAAACCCAAAAACCATTCCCTGTCTCATAATGACTCAAGTTGGTCAAGATCCGGAGACAAACCCAAAAAGGGTGCTTGCGTGGAAGCTGAAAAGCGGCCACCTTTTGCCCCTGCCAGTGAAGGATGGATGTCAGAGTGGTCTAATGAGCACGCCTGGAAAGCGTGTGTGCTGTCAAAGGCACCCAGGGTTCGAATCCCTGTCCATCCGCCAGGTGGTTGCGGGTTTTTTCACAATTCCACGCTGACTTGTTGCGTGTAGGGCAGGATGAATTTACGGACTTTTACCCTGGCATCGCCGACATTGGGGCGCTCCAGAATGATTGTGCGCACATCGGATGCCAAAGTCTCGATGAGCCGCCATTTTCCTTGAGCTGCAAAAGCGCGCACCGCTTCGCAGACCTCGAAATAATCCACCGTTTGCGCCACATTTTCTGCCATTTCTCCGAAAGACCGCAGTGGCTCGATCTCCAAATCGAGCAGAAGTCGTTGTGGATGAGCGATTTCCTCATCGGGCACTCCGACATGAGCGTCGATTTCCAGGCCATCGACTTTGATCAGACCT
The DNA here is from genome assembly GCA_038225185.1 of Chthoniobacterales bacterium. Lineage (GTDB taxonomy): Bacteria > Verrucomicrobiota > Verrucomicrobiia > Chthoniobacterales > DASVRZ01 > DASVRZ01. The sequence continues at coordinate 18,078 of JBBRFA010000036.1, read as the reverse complement.
GAAGGCTCATTTTTTTCCATTAAAATCCGGAGATCGCCCAAATCGCGCACCACCACATCGGGAGCGGCGGCTGCCAGCTTGGTCAGATCGTCGAAGCCACTCAACAAGGCCACGGCGAGCACTCCGGCATAATGCGCAGTCACGACATCATGCACCATGTCGCCGGCAAACAACGTCTCATGCACCTTTAAACCGTGATCTCGCAGAATTTCGCCGATTTTTTGTCGTTTATCGACCACGCCAGTGTAGGCGTGCTCAAAAAAACCGGCCAGACCGAACTTTTGCGATTGGAAGGCGTAATGCCCTGGATCGATTGTGCTTAAAACAAAAAGCCGACGCCCGCTCCGCCGACAAAACTCCAGAAACGAGCGCGACTGCGGCAACGGCTCCACCGCTTCGGCAAACTGGGAAAAATGCCGGTGATACGCCTCATTGATCACCTCCATCGAATGCTCGGGCATCCGCACTTCATAAAACGGCACCATCGGCAGACAAAATTCCGCACGAAATTCTTCGAGCGAGATTTCCGGCAGGGCAAACTCGGCAAACACCGCATTCGTCGCCTGCACCACCGGTCGCAAATCATCCACAACCGTGCCCGACCAATCCAAAATCACATTTTTAATCATACGCAGAGCTTTTACGTCAGAGCTTGCTAATAAGAAACCCTGGATTTTTTTCAAAACAGCCTCCCCAAGAAAATTTGGATTTGCAGGTTGCCGTTGCGAGCGCGAAAAGTGTCTACACCGTGCCTGCCAAACCGACTATTCGCAAAAATTTCCAGCCGCTTACGCTCGATGGGACGCCTTACGAAGTCGCCGCGGGGTTGCGTCATCTTCCCGGCCTGGTTTTTCTCGACTCCGTCACGGCAGAGACCGGGGGGCTGTCGTTGATTGGCGCGGAACCCGAATCCATCCTTCGCGGACACGACTTCCGCCAGCTTGAAGCCGCCCTCGAAAAACGGCATCATCTTACCTCCGACGCGGGTTACCCCGAGGGAGCTGCCTTGGGCTGGATTACGTATGAAGGCGAGTTTTGCTTTGGCTTTTATGACCATCTGCTGATCTACGATCATCGCAGCCACACCTGGTTGGGCAGCAAAGTTTTGGCGGAAAAGATTCGTCCCGCACCGGTCTTGGATTCCGTGAGATCCCCGGTCTTTCTAGCTTCGATTTCTGCCGAGAAATACTGCGCGCAAGTCGGGCAGGCGAGGGAATGGATTGCGGCGGGCGACATCTATCAGGTGAATGTTACCCATGCCTTCTCGGCTCGTTGGGAGGGCGACGCCTTTGCCTTGTTCACTGCCTTGCGCCACTATTCACCCGCCCCGTATTCGGCCTTCCTGGCATTGGGCGATGGCGAAATTATCTCATCGTCGCCCGAGTTGTTTTTAAAAATGAGCGGACGTCAGATTAGGACGCGTCCGATCAAAGGCACGAGGCCACGCCATTTCGAGCCCGTGCGCGACGAGCTTCTGGCCTATGAACTTCTAACATCGCCAAAAGAAGTCGCCGAGCTGGTGATGATCACCGATCTGGAGCGGAACGATCTCGGGCAAATCTGCGAATACGGCAGCGTGCGTGTGACGGAACTCCTGAAGTTGGAACGCTACGAGCAGGTGTTTCATCTCGTCTCCACGGTGGAGGGAACCTTGCGCGAAAATGTGGGCCAGGTGGCAGCCCTGGAGGCGTGTTTCCCTGGAGGATCGATCACCGGGGCACCGAAAAAGCGCGCCCGCGAAATCATAGCCTCACTCGAGCAGCGAGAGCGCGGGGTTTACACCGGTGCCATCGGTTATTTCGGTTATAACGGGGAGAGTCAGTTTAGCATAGCCATTCGCACCCTGGAAAAACGCGGGGAGCATCTAACATTCGCTGTGGGAGCCGGGATCGTGGCCGATTCCGAGCCTGCGAGGGAATACCAGGAGACACTCGACAAGGCGGCTGGCATTTTGTTAGCCTGCGAGAGAATGGGCCGGGAGCAGGGTTCCCGGTTAGTGAGTGAGGTGTTAGCCAAGTCGCAGCAGGATGGTTACCCAGAAGAGCAGGTTGATCGCGGCCAGTAAAATCACCGGGCGCCAGTGACGTCCGACTGGTCTTGCTCCTGGGAAGGCGATCCAGGCAAACAAAGTGGCAAAGACAAACCAGCTAAGATAGTTTTGCAGAGGTGGCCAGTCGGGCGTATTGGCGAGAGGAAAATACCACAGCCAGTAGGCGCGAATTTTCCAGGCGACCCATTCGAGGCTGATGTCGGTGAGCACGGCCAGCAGGCCGGTGCCGAGGGCGATCTGCCAGCGGGTGGCGTGTTCCCGGAAAGTGAGGACGGTGTAGCGCGCACAGGCGACGATGACGAGCCAGGCGAGCGGAATGGTAAAAGGCAGGCCGAAAATGCGGGTGCCGATGCGGTCGGTATAAATGTAAGGTCCGAAGGGGTAGCCGGTTTTTACGCCGATCCATTCGAGGAGGGCGGACCCTGCCAAAATGATCAGTGCGGCGCGGCGGGCGACGACGAGACCTTCGTGGCGCACGAGATAAAAATAGGTGAAGGCGGCGGCAAAAACCATCCAGAGAGCATCGGAAATGCGGAGAACTGCTAACAAAACGTTTTGCAAAGGCAGCCAGTCGATCCAGGATTTGATCTCGGCGGCACCGATGTCGAAGGGCATCACCCAAAAGCCGATGGCGGTCCAGATGAGGAAAAGCCACCAGAGCCAGTTTGAGATTTTCTGGGAATTCATAGGATTTGAAGCGGGCGGGAGGCGAGGATGCGTTCGGCGGCGATTTTTCCGCTCAAAAGCACGAGCGGAACGCCGCCGCCGGGATGGGTCGTGCCGCCGACAAAGTGCAGGCCGGGCATGGTTTTGGGTTCCATCGCCGGACGCCGGAAGGCCGTCAGCGTGCCATGCGAGGCAAACCCGTAAAGTGCGCCCAACCAGGCGCGATCACGGTGGGCAAAATCGGTTGGGGTAAATTCGCGTCTCACGCGGATATGAGACCGCAGATCGTCGAATCCGAATTTTTTCTCCAAACGCTCCAGAATGCGATCTCCATATCCGGGCGGAACCTCGGAACCGGCGGGCATATTGATGAGAAGAAACCAGTTATCGCAGCCGGGAGGCGCGCCGTAGGGGTCGGTGCGGCTGTTACTCGCGAGGTAAATGGTGGGAATGTCGGCGGGCTGACCAGCTTCGAGCTGGCGGAATTCGGCGCGATAATCGTCCGAAAAGAAAATATTGTGATGTTCGAGACCGGGATATTGCCTGCCCACACCGAGGAAGAGAATGAGGCCCGACATGGAGATATCGAGGTGATCGAGATGCGAACGGCGAAAACGCTGGCGTTCGACCTCGGGCAAAAGGGTTTCGTGGGCGGTGAGCACGTCGGCATTGCAGACGACGCGATCGAATTTTTGGTCGTTTACCAACCAGCCATCGGCGGTGGGGCTGATCTGGGAGATCTCTTGCTGAAAATGGCAGCGCACGCCTTTTTTTTCGGCGAGAAGATGCAGTTGACGGGCGATTTGCACCATGCCGCCACGCGGATACCAGCCTCCGAATCGGTGTTGCACGTAAGCGATGATGTTAAAAGCGGAAGGCGTGCGCCAGGGAGATGAGCCGTTGTAAGTGGCGAAACGATCAAAAAGCTGGACGAGATGGGGATCGGAAAAATAACGGCTGACCACGCTGTGGAGCGTGCGCGGGGAGGCAATTTTCGGGAGATGCCGCAGTTTGGGTAAATTGACCCAGGTGAGCTGACGGGACCAATCTTCGAGGCGATGGTAGAGAAACGCGTCGGCGGAGATGTCGTAAAGACCAGCGGCATACTGGAGAAAGGCGGCGACCTCGGGACGTTGCCAGAAGGCGGCGTTCTCATCGATCAGCGTGCCGTCGGCCCAACGGTAACGACAGGTGGAGGCGAGCGGGAGGAGTTCGAGGTGATCTTCCAGTCGGGAGCCGAGATCGGTCCAAAGTTCGTGCAGAACTTCGGGCATGGTGAGAAGGGAGGGGCCCATGTCCCAGGTAAAACCATCGATGCACAGGGATTGCATTTTGCCGCCTGGGGTGGCGTTTTTCTCAAAAAGATCGACGCTGGCTCCAGCGTGGGCGAGCCGGGCGGCGCAGGCGAGACCGCCCAGACCGGCTCCGACGACAGCGATGCGCAGGGCGTTTTTCATTTTTTAAAAGGGCGGCCCAGCCAGGTGCTGCGGGCGGCCCAAAGATTGATCCGCCAGGCGGTGACGAGACCGATCCAGGCACCAAAGGCGACATCGGAAAGATAATGGGCATTGATGACCATCCGACTGGCGGCCATGATCAGGACAGGCAGGAACCAGAGAAATGCCCAGGGCCGACGGCGCAAGGCGAGGGCGCAAAAAAAGCCGGAGGCAGCGGCGGTGTGGCCGCTGGGAAAGGAGTTGAATTTATTTTTGCCGATGAGGAGTTGCCCTTCGTGATGGAGTCCATACCAGCCGGGGGCAACCTGGGTGTTGTTCGGGCGGGTGCGTCCGGAGGTGAGTTTGACGGAGTTATTGATGATCCCGGCGACGGCGGAGGCGACGATCATGGCAGCGATGATGCGAAAGAGGAGTTCACGTTTTAGTCGCCAGGCCAGGAAAAGCAGGGGAATGGCGCAGGCCATGAGCCAGGGCCAGTCGCCGATGTGGGAGATTTGACCGCCGAGATTGCGGAGTGCTTTCGTGCGGTGCAGGGCGATCCAGTCGATGACGGCGCGATCCAGAAAAAAAGTGACGATGCAGAGGAGACCCAGAAGGATGAGAAAGAGGAGTTCGAGGCGGCGGCGTTTCCGATTTGTGGGGGAACCGACGGTTTGGATTTGCGCCGGGGCGTTTTCTTCTGTAGGGCTGATCACTCCCAAGTTTTAGCAGAAAAACCGCCCACCGCCACGCATGACTGTTGATTATCCCGTTGTTCCCTCCAAAAAGCAGTATGTGTGGCTTTTTCTGGCGGTGATCGTTTTTCACGGCATGGGGACGTGGTGGCTGCCGTTGATCGACCGGGACGAACCACGTTTTGCCGAGGCGTCGCGGGAAATGATCGAACGAGGCGATTACGTCGTGCCTTATTTCAATAATAAATATCGCTTCGATAAACCGCCGCTCACTTATTGGTTCCAGAGCACGGCGTATCGCGTGTTTGGCGAAAACGAATGGGCTGCACGCCTGCCCTCGGTGCTGGCGGCAGGCGGGGTGGCGTTGATCCTGCTGGCCTGGGGCACGCGGTTGAAAAATGTCGGGGTGGGCTGGCGGGCGGCGGTGATTTTTACCTTGAGCCTGCAAGTGGCATTGCACGCGAAGGCGGCGGTGGCGGATATGTTGCTGGTTTTTTTTATGGTGTTGTCGGCTTGGGCAGGTTGGGAATGGGCCAAAAAAAGAACCGCAGGACACTGGTGGGCGGTGTTGGTGGCGGGGCTGGCCTTGGGTTTTTTAGCCAAAGGCCCGATTGCCTGGCTGGTGCTGGTGCCAGTGGGGATGGGACTTTGGCAGGCGGAGGAAAAAGGGCGCTGGAGACGATTGGGTGGGTTTTTCCTGGCGATCATCGTGGCTTTGGGGCTGGTGGCATGGTGGGGCATCCCGGCTTTGCAAGCGACGGACGGGAAATTTTTCGACGTGGGAATCGGGAAACACGTGGTGGGGCGTTCGGTGAAGACGATGGAAGGGCACGGGGCTAAAAGTGTGCTGGGCTATGTCGCGACACTGCCTTTTTATTTTGCGACGGTCTTTGCCTCTTTTGCGCCCTGGTGTTTTGCCCTGCCAGCGTTGGTGCGGGGTTGGCGCAAGTCGTGGAGCGACCCGAATGAGCGGATGCTCTGGTGGTATGTGTTGCTGGTTTTCGGGGTGTTTTCGTTGGTAAAAACCAAGCTGCCGCACTACACGCTGCCCGCTTTTCCGATGCTGGCCATTTTGGTGGCCTGTATTTTGAACGAGGCCCAGGTGCGCAAAGTCGGGACTTGGATGGCGGGAATTTTGATCGCACTGGCGCTGGTGGCGTTTCCTTTTGTGGCAAAGCTGTTTCCGGCTCCTCATCTGGCGGAGATGAGCCGGGAATGGCTCAAGCCAGAAATGGAATTTGCCAGCATCGAGTTTGTCGAGCCGAGTCTGGTCTGGTCATTTCGAAAAACCGTGAACGGTTTCCACCACAAGATTCCCTTGCGTAAAGCGGAACGTTGGATGAAGAAAAGAGGGCCGCGTTTTTACATTTTACCGACGCAAGATGTGGCGGCGACGTTTCCGAATCTGGATCCGACCTGGAAAGTGTTCCGGCATTCGGGACTTAATTTTGCCAAGGGGAAGCCGGTGGATTTAACAATGCTTTTAAAGTCGGAGTAATCTCGCTGAAGCCGCAAGAAAAGAGGTTTGCAATCTGCCTGGGGGGGTGTCAGCTTGCCTTTATGAAAAATTTATTTTGTTGTGTGATGCTTCTTTTGTTGAGTTCCGCCGCCTGGGCCGATCTCGTGATCATCCAGGATGTGGAAGTGATGGGGCAGAATCTAACGACGACAATGAAGGTCAAAGGTGGGTTGACGCGGATGGATATCAACCCGCAGATGAGCGTGATCATGAATACGACAACGGGCGATTTGAAAACGTTGATGCACGATCAGAAAATGTATATGGCGATGAATGCGGAGGCGATCAAAGGCATGATCCAATCGGCGGGTGTTCTGCCCACCGAGAAGCCAGAAATCAAGTCGGTGGGGAAAAAGGAAACGATCAATGGATTTGAGACCGAGGAATACTCTATGACGCAGGGGACGACGGTGACGCGGTTGTGGTTGGCGAAGGATTTTCCGTTGTTCGAAACTTTTAAGAAAACGATGGAATCCATGAAAAACGGTCCCATCGGTCAAATGAATCCGCAGGCGCAGATGGATTTTTCGCAATTACCTGGCATGCCGATCAAGACGGTGGTGGTGGTTGGCGGCAATACCACGACCTCGGTGGTCAAATCGGTGGAGGAAAAAGAATTACCCGCAAGTGATTTTGATGTGCCAGCGGATTATACGACGATGTCGTTACCGACATCCCCTGCGCCGGGGCAATAAACGGAGGGGTTTAAATGACGGTGCCAGTTTCACCTTGTGCAATTGGCGAACCCGCTTTCGATCTGGTTCTCGCTTCGACTTCGCCACGGCGGTTCGAGCTTTTAATCCAATACGGCTACGCCTTTCGGGCAGTGGCTCCTGGCGTCGAGGAAAGTGTGGATACGCATTTGACGGCAGAGGAGCTTTCTTTGCTCAATGCCAAACGCAAAGCATGCGCGGTCTCGGCGTTTTTACCTCAAGCCACCGTCATCGGGGCCGATACGGTGGTCTTGATCGATGGGGTTACGCTGGGCAAGCCAGAGAATTTGGCCGAGGCGCATCGGATGCTTCAACGGCTGGCCGGGCGGACTCATTCGGTGCTGACCAGTGTCTGGATCCAACGCAGGCAGCCTTATCGCGTGTCGGTTTTTACGGAAGTGAGCGAGGTGACTTTTTATACCCTGACCGCGCAAAAAATCGAATCGTATCTCGCAAAAATTCAACCTCTCGACAAAGCGGGTGCCTACGCGGCGCAGGAATTTCGCGAAGAAATCATCGAAAAAATCGAGGGATCGCTTAGCAATGTCATTGGTCTGCCGATGGAATCGGTCAGCCGGGTTTTGCAGGATTTTTCCATCAGATGATCGTGCGATAGCGGCGGCGCATGAGGCAAATCGCGCCTCCCAAAAGAACGCAAACAAATGATCCCGGTTCCGGAATCGGTAAAAGAATGGTGGAGGATAAAAGTTGTCCTGCGGGGGTGTTTTTATTCGTGGCAAGAATCACGTCCTGCCAGCCGGTGGCTCCAGCGCCGTTGGTATCTGTCAAAGCCCAAAAGTCAAACTTCGTCGAAGTATAAGATGCGGTGATATTTGCCCCGGCCACAGAATTAAGATAGGTCTGCGCCAGACTCAGGGCATTGTTGCGCAAAGCGTTGCCGTTGCCAGTTTGGGCGCCGACATAAACTTGGCCGGAACTTAAATTAATGCTGAGATCGGTATCATGCGTAAGTTCCCATAAAGCGATCTGAAAGGCGTGGGTGGAGGGATTCGCGGTGGTAAAAGTCCAACCCGTTAACTGATCAGAAATATAATATTGATCGAAAAGATAAGCCACACGGGCCGCCCGCAATGCGCCAATACCGCCGACCGGAATGAATGAACTGGCCGTCCCGTTTTGTCCGGCACGTCCAGCGGAGATATTGCTGAGCATATTTGCCGAAAAGGTGTAGGTCGCAACCCCAATTGGTTCCGCCAATTCACTGCAAAACGCTGCAATCGGGCTAAGATTTATCGCCAAACCATCGACAGAATTGATCCTAATTTGGAACGCAATGGTAAATGCCGAGGAGGTTGTAGCCCCAGCAGCGCGAAAATTTTGATACGTATCCCCAGGATCCTTCGAAGTATTGAGAGTCACCGAAAAATTGACCAAAGAAGCGGCGAAACTCTTTGCGGAAAAAGATTGGAGTATAAATACCACTGCAACAAACAGTCTAAAAAAAGGAGATAAAGAGGGATGTAACGTTAATTTTTTCATTTAAGCGGCTAGTGTAGGATGCTGATTATCAGTCAGTTACATCTCTGTTGACCGATAAATAGCAAGTTTAGCAAAACACGTGCCACTGTATAAAAAAGCCTGGGAGTAATTACTTTTTACAGAGGGGAAAATTATTTTTTTGGCGATGCTGCCGAGCGTTTACAATGAAACTGCAAAGGTGGCATTCTCATAACTGAATACGAAAATTGACCGATCTGGCGGCCTGAATTCTCACAAACAAGAGCGCTTGAGTTCGGACCTCGCACCACGAATTCAATCAGTCTTTGCCGGCTTTTGATTAATCCTCGGGAGCGTCGAACACTAAAAAGTCAGTGAAGATGTTTTTGAAAACGATTTTCCTCAAAATCTCTTTGACACCGGCTCTCCCGTAGATAACTGTGTCCTTCGCATCAAAGAAAGACGGGAGTGGACCGCCCTAATCGTTCGGCTTGAAAAGTCGATATGGTTGGGGTTTTTTACCCCCTCATTCCGAAGAGCGGCGCTGAAAACAGGATTCCGATCCTGCCTGTCTCGCAAGAGAGAGGGGAAGCGAACACAACGCCCTCATAGCTCAGTTGGTAGAGCACATCCTTGGTAAGGATGAGGTCACCGGTTCAAACCCGGTTGAGGGCTCCATGTTCGGTTGCAGAAGGGCTTATGCCCCAAGCAATACGCCGTCCTTCGGGCGAAAAGCAATTTGCACATCAACCAGTAACCACTAAACAAACACTAAAACAGACTCCCAAGGAGACTTTCCATGGCTAAGGATAAATTCGACAGAAGCAAACCCCACGTTAACATTGGCACCATCGGCCACGTTGACCACGGCAAAACCACCCTCACCGCAGCGATCACCACGATCCTTTCCAAAAAAGGCTTCGCGGAAGCTCGTAGATACGACGAAATCGATGCCGCTCCCGAAGAAAAAGAGCGCGGCATCACCATCAATACCGCTCACGTGGAATATCAGACCGAAAGTCGGCATTATGCTCACGTGGACTGTCCCGGCCATGCTGACTATGTGAAAAACATGATCACTGGCGCCGCTCAAATGGACGGAGGCATTTTAGTCGTTTCCGCAGCCGACGGCCCCATGCCGCAGACTCGGGAACACATCCTCCTGGCCCGTCAGGTAGGCGTTCCGGCTCTCGTCGTTTTTCTCAACAAAACCGACATGGTCGATGATCCCGAACTTCTCGAACTCGTCGAAATGGAAGTGCGCGAGTTGCTTTCCAGCTACGAATTCCCCGGCGACACCATTCCCGTTGTCAAAGGTAGTGCGGTAAAAGCTCTCGCCTCGGGCGATCCTGCCGCCCCCGAATCCAAGTGCATCATGGATCTCATGGCAGCCGTCGATGAATACATTCCGCTCCCCGAGCGCGCCATCGATCAACCCTTCCTGCTTCCCATCGAAGACGTCTTCAACATCGAAGGTCGCGGCACTGTCGCCACCGGTCGTGTCGAACGCGGTATCCTCAAGAAAATGGAAGAAGTCGAAATCGTCGGCATCAATCCCACCGCCAAAACCACGGTCACCGATATCGAAATGTTTCGCAAACTTCTCGACGAAGCTCGCGCTGGCGACAACGTCGGCATCTTGCTGCGCGGCATCAAGAAAGATGACATCCAACGCGGTCAAGTCATCGCCAAACCCGGCTCGATCAAACCCTACAAGAAATTCAAATCCGAAATCTACGTTCTTTCCAAGGACGAAGGTGGCCGTCACACGCCTTTCTTTACGAACTACCGCCCGCAATTCTATTTCCGCACCACGGACGTCACCGGCACGGTGAAACTTCCCGATGGCGTCGAAATGGTCATGCCCGGCGATAACGTCTCCGTCGAAATCGAACTCATCACTCCTGTCGCCATGGAAAAAACCCTTCGCTTCGCCATCCGCGAAGGTGGCAAAACCGTGGGTGCCGGTCGTATCGCCGACATTATCGAATAACGGTTTCTGATTTTCACTCCCTCGCTTTCGTGCTTTATTGTCTGCGAAAGCGAGGGATGATACTCAGACCTCCCTTTCACTTCCAGAGACTATACGGCAGTAGTTCAATTGGTAGAGCAGCGGTCTCCAAAACCGCGTGTTGGGGGTTCGAGTCCCTCCTGCCGTGCTCTTGGATCCTCTCCCAACCTTTTTACCACCCCTTTCCACCTTAATTTTTTATCTATGGCCAGCCCCAGCAAGTTCTTTAACGAAGTCCGCACCGAACTCGCCAAAGCCACGTGGCCTTGGGATAACAAGGAAAAAGGCACCAAACGGTATAAGGAACTCATCGATTCCACCGCCGTCACCGTCATCGGTATCCTTCTCTTGAGCGCTTTTATCGCTTTCTGGGATTTCATTCTCGTCACCGTCGTTGGATGGTTGACCGCTTAATTTTTTTATGTTTCTCGCTCCCAAAGATCAATGGTATGCCATTCAGGTGCTTTCCGGACAGGAAAACAAAGTCCAGGATAACATCAACAAACGCATCAAAACCGATGAAATGGCCGATCTCATTTACGAGATCATCGTCCCCACCGAACGTGTCTCCGAAATCAAACGCGGTAAAAAAACCGAGACCACCCGCAAACTCATGCCCGGCTACGTGATCGCCAACATGCATTTGCTCGACGAAGGCAATCAGCTTGTCGCCCGCACTTGGTATTTCATCCGCGAAACCACTGGCGTCATCGGTTTTGCCGGCACCAAAGATCGTCCGCTGCCCATGTCACCCAAAGATGTCGATGCCATCCTTACCCAAGCCCGCGCTTCCGATGAAAAAGTAAAACCCAAAGTCAGCTTCGAAATCGGCGAAGCCGTCAAAGTCGCCGACGGTCCCTTCCAAAACCAGGCCGGCATCGTCGAAGAAATCGATCCTGATCGCGGCAAAATTCGCGTCTCGGTCAGCATTTTCGGACGCTCCACCCCGGTCGAACTTGAATACTGGCAAGTCGAACGTGCCTAAACCCAACGGGAATTTTCAAGTCTCAAGCATCCCGTTTTAAGAATTAAAGACATCCCTTCAAAATAACTTTCCAATTACACCCTTAAAAACTTAATACTCAAAAGAACATGGCAAAAGAAGTCGTCGGTCAAATCAAACTGCAAATTCCTGCTGGCGCGGCCAATCCCGCACCTCCCGTCGGTCCCGCTCTCGGTCAACAAGGCGTCAACATCATGGCATTCTGCAAAGAATTTAATGCAGCCACCCAAAAGCAAGCCGGAGACATCCTTCCTGTCGTGATTACGGTTTACAAAGATAAATCGTTCACCTTTATCACTAAAAGCCCGCCCGCTGGCGTGCTCTTGAAAAAAGCAGCCGGCATCGCCGCTGGTTCCAAAGAACCCAACAAGGTTAAAGTAGCCAAGCTGACCAAAAAACAGGTCTTGGAAATCGTCAAAATCAAATCCAAAGATCTCAATGCCCGCACAGAGGAAGCAGGTTTCCGCATTATCGCTGGAACTGCCCGCCAGATGGGCATCGAAATCGAAGGATAACGCGGTCATTTATCCGGGAGCGCATCTTTCTAAGCGCACCCTTTTGATTCAATCAAGGCACCCCAAACCGGGGTGCCTTTTTTGATTTTACCCGCTTCGACCACGAAGATTTGAGTCTGACGATATTCGCAGCTTCCTCGCCCGGCAGGGTTTTACATGTCCAGGCTTTGGCCAATGCCTTTGCTGGCTTTGAGACCGCGGAGTTTGCCGTGGATGAAGGGGGCGATGTCGCCATCCATCACGCCCTGCACGTTGCTGGTTTCGACGCCAGTCCGGTGGTCTTTCACCATTTGATAAGGCTGGAAAACGTAACTGCGAATTTGGTTGCCCCAGGCGACGTCGCCTTTTTCGCCGTATTGACGGTCGATCTCGGCACTTTTTTTGTCAGCTTCGATCTGCATGAGTTTGGCCTTGAGCATTTTCATGGCAGTGACACGGTTTTTTAGCTGGCTGCGTTCGGCCTGGCAGGCGACGACGATGCCGCTCGGCATGTGCGTGATCCGAACGGCGGTCTCCACTTTATTAACATTCTGCCCGCCTTTACCGCCGGAACGGAAGGTATCGAGCTTCAAGTCGGCCTCATTGATTTCAATCGGGACATCGTCATCGATCTCGGGCACAGCGTCCACGCTGGCGAAGCTGGTGTGACGACGTTTGTTGGAGTCGAAGGGCGAAATACGCACGAGGCGATGCACGCCGCGTTCGGTCTGAAGATAGCCGTAGGCGTTGGGTCCAGCGATGCGAAGAGTGACGGATTTGATCCCGGCTTCGTCGCCTTCCTGGATATCGACGATTGCCTGGGTAAAACCGGCTCTCTCGCTCCAGCGCTGATACATGCGCATGAGCATATCGGCCCAATCGCAGGATTCGGTGCCGCCGGCCCCAGAGTGGATGATTAAAAAGGCGGGGGCGCTGTCAAATTCGCCACTGAGAAGCTGAAGCAACTCGAAGGCTTCGAGATCGGTAACGATGCCGTCGTGCTCGATCTGGACTTCCTGGAGGGCGATGGATTGGGCGTTGGGATTAGGTTCCTCCTCCGCGAGTTCCTGGAGGAGGCTTAGATCGCCGAGACGGGATTCGAGCTTGAGCAGAGGGAGAGTTTTTGCCCTCAGATGGGAGACTTCCTCGACTTGGGACTGGGCTTGTTCTTTATGATTCCAGAAATCGGACGAGGCCATGCGATCCTCGATTTCCGCAAGACGTGCTTCGAGGCGTGGAACGTCAAAGATACCTCCGGAGTGCGCCCAAGCGGGTCTGGAGTTCTTCGGTGCGGAGATTGAGGTCGTCGGATGTCATAATAGATAATGGAAGTGTTGAATTTAAAACTCGATCAATAATCTGACCGGATCTTCGATGGTGTCTTTTACCCGCACGAGGAAGGTGACGGCTTCCTTGCCATCGACCACGCGATGATCGTAGCTGAGGGCGAGATACATCATGGGGCGGATTTTGACTTCGGTGGCGATGGCGATGGGACGGGGCTGGATTTTATGCATCCCGAGAATGCCGCTTTGGGGCGGGTTAAGAATGGGGGTGCTCATCAGGGAGCCATAAATACCGCCGTTGGAGATGGTGAAAACGCCGCCGGAAAGGTCATCGACGGTGATTTTGCCGTCGCGAGCTTTGACGGCGTAGGCGGCGAGTTCTTTTTCGATGTCGGCGAAGGATTTTTTATCGGCATCGCGGATGACGGGGACGACGAGACCTTTTTCGGTGCCGACAGCGACGCCGATGTCGTAAAAATGGTTTTGGATGAATTCGTCGCCTTCGAGACGTCCATTAATGGCGGGGACCGATTTAAGGGCTTCGACGGTGGCTTTGATGAAAAAAGACATGAAACCGAGTTTGACGCCGTGCCGTTTGGTGAATGAGTCCTGAGCCTTGGCGCGGAGTTCCTGGATGGCGGTCATATCGGCCTCGTTAAAGGTGGTGAGGATGGCGGCGTTTTGTTGAGCCGCGACGAGGTGCTGCGCGATTTTTTTGCGGAGCGGAGAGAGTTTTCTGCGGGATTCGCGAGAGGAGATTGGTCCCACGGGGCTTTGAGGACTGCTGGCAGGTGCGGCAGCCTTCGTTTCGAGATGGGCGACGACATCGGGTTTGGTGATCTGACCTTCCTTGCCAGTCCCGCTGATGGTGGCGGGATCGAGTTGATTTTCTTCGACGGCGACACGGACAGCGGGGCTGAGTCGGTCGGCGCGATTCGCTTTGCCAGCTTTTGCGGCGGGAGCAGCAGTGACGATTTCTGGTGCAGTGGCGGCTGGGGCGGCAGGGGCGGGTGCCGGCGCGGTGTCGTCGATGGAGCCGACGATTTCGCCGATTTTTACCTCGTCGCCTTCGTTTTTACCGATGGTGAGGGTGCCTGCTTTTTCGGCGGTAATCTCGGTGGAAACTTTATCGGTTTCGAGGGTGAAAATAGGTTCGCCGGATTTAACATAGTCGCCGGTTTTTTTATGCCAGGCGGAGATGACTCCGCTGGAGATGGATTCGCCGACATTGGGGACTTTGATTTCGATGCTCATTTGGAAGAAGTGTTTTGGATAAGGTAGAAAGGGAAAAGAATGGATGGAGGCTAGATTGAGAAAGCCTGTTCGAGGAGTTCTTTTTGTTGTCGATCGTGCCAGGCTTTGGAGCCGACGGCGGGGCTGGCACTGGCCTGACGTCCGGCGTAGGAAACGCCTTGGCCGGTTAGGTGGCTGAGGCTGGGTGCGATATGCGTCCAGGCTCCCATGTTGCGCGATTCTTCCTGGCACCAGACAAATTTCGTCGCCTTTGGGTAAAGGTTGATGAGGGTCTGGAGTTTTTCGACGGCGAGTGGATAAAGTTGCTCTATGCGGATGAAGGCGGTGTCTTTAATCTGCTGAGCCTCGCGATGTTGCAGGAGGTCGTAATAGATTTTCCCGGAGCAAAAAATCACGCGTCGAATGTTTTCGGGAGTCGTCAGAAGCGGCGCATCCATTATTTCGTGGAAGGAACCCTGGGTAAAATCGTTCTCCACCGAGACGCAACCGGGATGCCGGAGGAGGCTCTTCGGAGTCATGATAATGAGCGGTTTAAGGAAATTCCGCTTCATCTGCCGACGTAAAACGTGAAAATACTGGGCGGGTGTGGTGAGATTGACGACCTGGATGTTATCCTCGGCGCAAAGTTGCAGAAAGCGCTCCAATCTGGCACTGGAATGTTCCGGTCCCTGGCCTTCGTAGCCGTGGGGAAGAAGCATTACCAGGCTGCTCGGACGCTGCCATTTCGACTCCGAGGAGACGATGAATTGATCGATAATGACCTGCGCGCCGTTGGCGAAATCGCCAAATTGCGCCTCCCAAAGGCAGAGCATCGCGGGGTAATCCAGGCTGTAACCATAGTCGAAGCCCAGGACAGCGGCTTCGGAGAGAAAAGAATTATAAACACAAAACCTCGCGGATCCCTCGCCCAAGTTGCGCAGTGGAATGTAGCGATCTCGACTGATTTCATCGTAAAAAACCGAATGGCGCGTGCTGAAAGTGCCCCTTCGGCTATCCTGACCCGAGAGGCGCACCGGGGTGCCTTCGATTAGCAGGGACCCAAAGGCGAGTGCTTCGGCGTTGGACCAAAAATAAGGTCCGCCGTTTTCGTAAGCTTTGGCTCGCGGTTCGAGGACGGTTTTGCGCACTTTCGGCTGGAGCCGGAAATTTTCGGGCACGGTGGTGAGTGCGACAGACACCCGGCTAAGCAGGTCTTTGGAAATCCTGGTCTCGACGGTTTCGTGAGAATAAGGGGGTTGGAAAATGGCGCTGGACCCAACGAAACTTTTTTTACTGTCTTTGGTTTTCCGTTCTCCCTCGTTTTTCACTTCGTTAAGGGCGACCTCCAGTTCGTCGTGGAGTTGTTTTTCCAAAGCATCGATCTCCTCTGCGGAAAGGGATTTTTTCTGGATAAGTTCCTCACTATAAATATCGCTGACAAATCGATGACGCTGAATTTTCCCGTATAAATCGGGCTGGGTGAAAGCGGGTTCGTCGCCCTCGTTATGTCCGTAGCGACGGTAGCAAACGAGGTCGATGACCACATCGCTCCGGAATTGTTGACGAAAATCGAAGGCCAGCGCGGTGACGAAAGCGACTGCGTCGGGGTCGTCTCCATTGACGTGAAAGACCGGAGCATCGACCATTTTAGCCACATCGGTGCAATACGGCGTGGAGCGAGCGTCGGCGGGTAAAGTGGTAAAACCGATCTGGTTATTGACCACAAGGTGGATGGTTCCACCAGTGGTGTAGCCGGAGAGTTGCGACATGTTCAACACCTCGGCAACGATTCCCTGGCCGGCAAATGCAGCATCGCCGTGGATGAGCAGGGGCAACACTCGTGAACGCGTTTCAGTATCGCCGAGAATGCGCTGACGGGCGCGTGTCTTGCCTTGCACGACGGGGTTGACTGCTTCGAGGTGACTGGGATTCGATGCCAGATGAATGGAAACTTTATCTCCACTCAAGGTATTGCGCACGGTGTGGTAGCCGAGATGATATTTCACATCACCATCCCCTGCCACCAGTTCGGGAATGTAGTTTTCGGAAAATTCAGTAAAAAGGTGCTTCAGCGATTTATGAAGAAAATTGGCCAGCACGGTGAGTCGTCCACGGTGAGCCATGCCCATTACGATTTCCTCCACTTTCAATTTCGGGCACAGCTCCAGAATCGTGCTGAGGATGACCATGAGTGACTCTGCGCCTTGAAGCGAAAAACGCTTTTGACCCACAAATCGGGTATGCAAAAATTGCTCGAAGACTTCCGCCTTGAGCAAGGCACGCAGGCGGAATTTCTGGTTTTCCGCCGTATCCTGGGCCGCCCCATCACGTGTTTCGATCCGTTCCCGAATCCAGTTGCGCACGCGCAGATTTTGGATGTGCATGAATTCTGCCCCAATCGGTCCGGCATAAATATCCTGCAACGAGCGGATCAAATCTCGCAATGGCAGTTTCCGTCCACCCAGGAAATAGCGGGAGGAAACGACTTGATCCAATTCATTGGGGGAAATTTTGAGTTCTTCGAGCGAAAGCATCGGTTGATCGGGCCGTTTTTCTCCGATGGGATCGATCAATGCCACGGTATGGCCCAAAGTGCGGTAGGCATAGACCAAGGCATCTATCCGGGCCTGGAGCGAGGAATCGGCTGCGGAATAATGCGGCTCGGAGCCGTTCTTCGCGACACCGTTCAGCTTGGCCGAGCCAAACTCGAATCCTTCGAAAAAAGCGGCCCAGGTGTGATCCACAGACGCTGGATCCCGTCGCCAGTGGGTGTAATTTTCGTCTAGAAGCTGGGCATTGGATGCATTGGCAATGGAGAATCTCATTTAAGTAAAAGGACAGCTAATATAACCGAACTCCGCCAGCGAATAAAATATAAAAAAACGGAGTTTTTTTTGAGCGACACTTTGCGCGATTTGTCCATTTCTGAGTCCTATGCGTATCTTTCACTGTTTGTTGGCTTTGATTTTGTTAATCGGTGATTTTTCACGCCTGCACGCCGAGTCGGAACCCGAAAACGAGCCCTCCGTCCGGGCCACCGCCCTCGCCATGCCCGCCGTGGTAAATATCAACACCGAACGCATCGTCCGCCGCACTTATCGCGACCCCACCGATGCATTTTACGAACAATTTTTCGGCCAGCAAATCCGTCCCCGCTCCGTCGCTCAAACCGTTCAAAGCCTCGGCTCCGGTTTTATCGTCGATGCCGATGGCACCATCGTTACCAACGAACACGTGGTCGAACGCGCTGCCGATCTCAAAATTTTCGTCACCACCAGCGATGGCAAAACCCATACCGCCCGCTACATCACCGGCGATCCCGCCTCCGATCTTGCGCTGATCAAAATCGATACCGACAAACCACTTCCTTTCATCTCCCTGGATGACTTGTCGCCCAGCCTGCTTGGCCAGACCGTGCTCGTCCTCGGTAATCCCCTCGGCTACGGCAGCTCGGTGGCACGGGGTATTCTCAGTGCCAAAGATCGGAGCATCGAAGTCAATGGCGCCGAATTTA
>JBBRFA010000035.1:0-27838 GCA_038225185.1 Chthoniobacterales bacterium | reverse complement strand
CGCTTGCAACGTCCCCGCACCGAGGGGGAAGGCGTTACCGGGCTGGTCTCCGATGCGACCTTGGCAGCATTGGAACAAGAAAAAAGATCGTTATTGCAAAGCCGCGACGATCAGTAAAAACCTGCCACCGATTCGATGGAGTTGTCCGAGCCTCCTTCGACAAGCTGGTTTGATGAAGTTGCCTGGTAACTCTATATCCTTGGTGCCTTCTCGCTCGTTTCCGTTTCCTGCTTGGACAAGCGACATTATTGGGCTTTGGTCCAAGGAAAGTTGACAAAAACAACCATCCGGAAAATGTTACTCTCATGAGCCGTCTAACCATTGAAATCGACCCGGAGCAGCACCGGAAAATCAAGACTTTGGCCACCTTTGCCGGGTTGACGATGAAGGAGTTTATTTTGGAAAAAACTTTGCGGCAAAAACCGGCTTCTTTAGACACGACGGAAGTTCTAATGAGTTCGCCCCAAAATGTAATTCGAATTTGGCAGGCACTTGCCAGTCCAGACTCTGAGCATCACGTATTTGAATCCCTCGCAGAACTCCAGGATGCGCTTGGAGTTTAAACCGCAAGCATTCGAGGATCTCCAATATTGGGTGTAACAAAACCCCAAAATAGCAAAACGGTTCCTGCGCCTGATCGAGGAAACGCAGCGCGAACCTTTCGGCGGAACGGGTAAGCCAGAGCCACTTCGTGGTGAGTTGTCCGGCTGGTGGTCGAAACGGATCGATCATGGACATCGCCTCATTTACCAATTAGCGGGGGATCGACTTATTATCGCCCAAGCCAGAGGTCATTATGAAAATTGACCGTTGCAAAGACTACGTATTGCCTGACTCGATGCTACTAACATCCCGCAGCGCCACACCATGGGCTGCGTTTGGAACGAGAATGTCTGTGGTGGATTAAAAAAGTTAGGAGGTGATCAAGATTAGTGTTTTTTTTGATCAACTCACTGATTGCGGACTGCTTAAGGGAACGAGGGAAAACGAGGGTAAGAGTTACCAATCGCGCCCTACTTGGATTGCTTTGGAGGCTCCAAACACGGTCAAAGCGTCGAAGATCTGAGTTGGCGTTCGCTGCTTATCTTGCAGTGTAAGCAACTCGCTGCCGGCAAGCGGCGGTGGAATCACAACATAAAGGCAACGATAGTCCGATGAGTGTTCGGATGCAGGCTTTGGGAAGCGTGCGATGTCGTCGATGATGGCGAATGCTTGTTCGAGAGTGATGACCCGCCCCCGGAAGTAGATGGTGCCGTCCGGGCTGAGGCGAATTTGGCGGGAAGCCACTTCCTTAAGTTCGGCATCCGTGGGGAATGTGTTGTTGTTAGGTGAAGGGAAGGGAGATTTGTCCTTGGGATGCTTCTCGTTGAGCGTGACGGCAACCTCGTCGGGGGCGACCCAAAAGCAATACACGTCCTCCGGCGCGAGACCTTCGTTATTGTCATTGAAGGTAGCGGCGACAACATCCGTGCGGTTGGTGGCGGCGGGATAGTGAGAATGAATGAGCCGCAAGTGCGCATCGCTGAACGTGAGGGTGCCGGTTGCTGAAATCTCCTGTATTTGCTCTGTGGTGAGTTTGAGACGAAGCGATGGTTCGGTAACTCGTTGCGATTCCGGGTCGAATGGGTAGCCGTCGGCGCGCGCATTTACGACGAGAAGCCCGAAAAAATACAATGCTAGAAGAATTTTATTCACGGAATGCATGAGGAAAAGCTTAACATCTTTTATACAGACTGATGGACGTTTTTTTATCTAACAGTAAATTTTCCAATGCCTAGGGCGTTGTCTTGACGAGGATACACATTTCTAAAATGCCAAAGGCACGGGATTCTATTGCCCGGGCCGTAGGGCCGGGAATCCAGAATAAGAGGGATTTGCGACCTGAAAGGACGCGATCCCCCAGAATCGAGCGTCCGTTACGTGTGTTGTAATGGATGGCGGAGTTTCAGCCCGCGCCAGCATGAAGCGCAGGGCGGGCAGAATTGCCCAAACGCGCAAAAAAACAGGAAAAAAAAGGGTGACAGGTTTAATATTTGCCCGGCGAAATTCCTTGCAGGTGGCTGTCTTTGGAGCCTTATCTTAATTCGTTTGCGTAGAATCTTTCACGCAGGCCCAATAAATCCAAGCCATCAAGACCCCTTGCAAGGGCAGTCTGATCCAAAACACCCAAGTCGGCACTGCGGCATTTCCCAAGGGAACATCATTCATCAACATATGAATATTGGATGGAAAAACGGCGACGAGCACGGCAATCAACCACCACCCGGCCAGGCGTCTCCACGCCAGAAAACAGATTCCGATGCCTCCCAGAATCTCCGCCAAACCGCTGAGATAAATGAGCGGGAGATGCCACGGCAGGTAATCTGGCATGAGCGGCAGGTAGGTGTCGGGCGAAAGAAAATGATTTGCTCCCGCCACGATAAAAAACAGTGCAAGAAAAAGACGGCTGACCTGGCGGGATCGCTTTGACCGAAAAAAATCTGCTGTTGCGCGGGTGAAAAAGGTCATTACCGGGAGTGTTCCAACAAAGTATTTTTAATTAATCGCTCTTTGGCAAATGCCGGCTGGCATCCGGCAAATGAGTGGCCTGTTACAGCAAAAAAATGGTTTGATCGATTTGCGGTGGGAACATCGAACATCCAACATTGAACACTGAACACTGAACACTGAACACTGAACATTGAACATTGAACATTGAATGGGGATTATTGAGGGCGGGAACGTCATTTGAAGGTTCGGGAAGCTGTTCATGAAACTCCCGCGCTAACCCCGCAGCCAGAACCTCAACGTGCATGGGATTCGATGTTGAATGTTTGATGTTTGTTCCAGGAATTCGCGGCTGGGCATTCCAAAAAAATCGGAGTTAAAAGGCACTAGCGCAGAGCTTCGATCTCGCGTTGGATGTCTTCGAGGGTGATTTCGCTGGAGAGATGTGCCTCGCCGATGCGGGAGGCGAGAACGAAACGAATGTGGCCGTGGATGAATTTTTTATCGTGGGCAAGCGCCTGGAGGACGGCATCGGTGGTGACGTTGGCCGGAAGCTGGGTGGGCAGTTGGAAACGCTGGAGGAGGGCGAGGATGGAGGAGGCGGCGGAGGCGGCGAGACCAGCTTTTTTCTCGGAGAGCCGGGTGGCGGCGAGGATGCCGAGGCTGATGGCTTCGCCGTGGAGCAGGTGACCGTAACCGGCGGCGTTTTCGATACCGTGGCCGATGGTGTGACCGAAGTTTAAAAGGGCGCGGAGACCGAGGGTTTCGTGTTCGTCCTGGCTGACGATGCCGGCTTTGATGGCGATGTTGGTGCGGATGATGTCGGAGAGAGCTTCGCGATCCGAGCGTTGGAAAGTGGTGAGTTTTTGAAAAAGGGCGGCGTCGCGGATGATGGCGTGTTTGATGATTTCGGCGAAGCCTTCGTTAAAGGCGCGTTCGGGCAGGGAGTCGAGGGTGTCGGGGTCGGCGAAAACGGCGAGGGGTTGATGAAAGCTGCCGACGAGATTTTTGCCGGTGACGAGGTTGACGCCGGTTTTGCCGCCGACCGAGCTATCGACTTGGGCGAGGACGGTGGTGGGAATTTGTAGGTAGGGTATGCCGCGAAAGTAAATCGAGGCGACGAATCCGGCGAGGTCGCCGATGACCCCTCCGCCGAGGGCGACGACGAAGGAGCTGCGGTCCAGGCCAGCGATGGTCATTTTTTCGAGGAGCGATTCGACGATGATGAGGGATTTGCTTTTTTCGCCTGCGGAAACCGTGAGGAGAAGTGGGGAAAATCTGGCCTCGGTAAGGCTGCGGAGAACCGTGTCGGAGTAGAGCGGACGCACGTGGTCGTCGGTGATGACGACGCATTGGTGGCCGAGGGAGAGTTCTGCGGCGATGTGGCCGAATGACGAAAGAAGACCGCGTTCGCAGTAAACGGGGTAGGAGCGATCTCCCAACTGGACCGAGATCGTTGAGGACATGTGATCAGGGAGTATTGGGTATCCAGCGTTTTCTTCCGTCATCATTACCATTGGCTGCGGAAGGAACGTCTCTGTTTTTAAATTTTAAGAAAAGAAGATCCTCGGTATGGCCGTCTGCAAAAAGTGCATTGATGCGTTTGCGGCTGGAGTGGGTGCCTCTATCGATCTGAGTGGTTGGAGCAAGCAGGAATATGTCGCTGTCTCTGCCTACGCTGGAAAAGGTGACATTACCGACATTGTCAACTTTGGGAGCAAAGAGCACCAGGTTGCTGGGGTAGGTAAGTTTGGAGGCGTTGATGCCAAAGATCGGAGAGTTGTTGGGAGCAACTCCCGGTTCGTTGTTCAAGGCATAACTGATTGGGACGGATGCAGGCACCTCGGTATTGGCACGAGAATCGAAAGGTGATTTAAAGATTTTCCATGAGCTGACATACGTGGGATAAAGTTGCCCCTGCCATTTACTTGTGGCGGGTTCCGTGGCGGTATCGTCAAAAATAAAATTGTCGTTATCTCCACGGAAAGCCTGCACCGCGATGCCGAGCTGGCGAAGATTACTGAGGCAACTGATAGCCCGACCTTTTTCCTGGGCTTTTTGAAAAACCGGGAGGGCGATTCCGGCGAGAATGCCGATGATAACGATGACGACGAGCAGTTCGACGAGGGTGAAAGCGTGAGCGTGTTTTTTCATGAAATTCCGGGGTTGCAGTGACCCTAAAAAGTTACTTTGGGTTGAGGAAGAATGAAAGGTCTTTTCTTGCAAACGCACAAAGTTGCTTGCGCGGCTGCATAAAACCGTTATTTTCGCACTCCCACAGCTCGGGTGGTGGAATGGCAGACACGTACGTTTGAGGGGCGTATGCCGTAAGGCGTGGGGGTTCAAGTCCCCCCCCGAGCACTTTTTCCTCTGGGATTGTTTTTGGGATTATCTAAGTGGCGACCAAATCTTTTTCGTGGCGCAATCGTAACTGGCCGCAGGCGGCATCGATGTCGTGGCCTTTTTCGCGTCGAATCGTGGCCGGAATGTTTCGCGCTTTTAAAACTGCTAAAAAAGCATCTTGCCGGGCAATCGAAGGACGCACCCAGGTGAGACCTTCCACGGTATTGTAAGGAATAAGATTGACTTTGGCGCGGAGACGCTGGGCATGGGTGGCGAGGGCTTGGGCCTGTTCCAGGGTGTCGTTGATGTGGTCGATGAGGATGTATTCGAAGGTAATGAATTGTTTTTTTCGGGTTTGCCAATGGGCGCAGGCGTCGAGCAGATCGTCGAGGGGATATTTGCGGTTGACGGGCATGATTTGCGCCCGCACCTCGTCGGTGGCGCCGTGGAGGGAAATAGCGAGCCGGATTTGCAGGGGAAGATCGGCGAGTTGGCGAATTTGCGGGACGAGTCCGCTCGTGGAGACGGTGATGTGACGTGCGCCAAGGCCGATGCCCCAAGGGGCGTTGATGATGCTGAGGGCGCGCGTGAGGTTCTCAAAGTTGGCCAGAGGCTCGCCCATGCCCATGAAAACGATATTTTGAATGCGTTCGCCGGCGAAGGCCTCGGTCTGGAGGATTTGATCGACGATTTCGCTGGCGTCGAGGTGACGGGTCCAGCCGTCGAGTCCGCTGGCGCAAAATTTACATCCGTAAGCGCAACCGACCTGGCTGGAGACGCAGAGGGTGCGGCGACTGGAGGTTTCGCCAAATTCGGCAGGGGTGGCGGGGATGAGAACGGATTCGATGAAACGTCCGTCGTGGAGTTGATAAAGGAGTTTGCGGGTGGTGTCGTGGGAACCGGTTTTGAGAACGATGGGCGGGCTGTCGAAGCGAAAGCTGGCGGCGAGTTTGCCGCGCAACGCAACGGAAAGATTGGTCATTCCTTCCAAGGAGACGACGCGTTTGGCGTAGATCCAATCGAGAATTTGTGCGGCGCGAAAAGAAGGTTCGTTCTGGGTAGCCAGCCAGTCCTGAAGTGTGCCCAAGGTCTGGGCTTTAAGATGGGGAAGAAGCGGTGTCATAAAAGTAGTTCAAAGTCCTAGTGGACGATTCCCGCGGCTTTAAGGATTTTTTTAAACTTGCCAGGGCCGAGAATCTCCCCTGCATAAATGAAGAAAATAGACGCCCTTCCATCGCGATGACGCAGAAATACTTGCTTGCCAGTGACCCGGCGCAAACCACTCATACCTCGACGGCCACGCTGGCAATAGAATAACCCTCGGAGTCTCGTTCGATGACGCCCTCAAATTCACGTTTCATGGGTTAAAGGGTAGCAGAATTTCTCCTGATGGCGAGAATCGCCGCTTCAAATTCAAAAAAAACAAAAGGCGCACTGACTTTCGCCGGTGCGCCTTTTGAAAAATTGTTTCAGTGTTTAGCTGGGGCAATTAGCGCCGATCGCGTCCGCCGCCACCGCCACCGCCGCGATAGCCACCGCCGCCACCGCCGCCGCCGCGTTGTTCGTAGCCGCCGCCGCCACCACCGCCACCGCCGCGATAGCCGCCACCACCACCACCGCTGCCGCCACCGCCGCCGAAGCTGCGACCGCCACCACCACCGCCGCCGCCGCCGAAGCTGCGACCGCCGCCGCCACCGCCGCCGCCTTCAGTGCGGGGACGTGCTTCGTTCACGGTAAGGGCGCGTCCGTCGAGGGAGTAGCCGTTGAATTTTTCAGTTGCTGCTTCGGCTTCGGCGTCGGTTTCCATGGTCACAAAGGCAAAACCGCGGGATTTACCCGTGAATTTGTCCTGCATGAGGATGGCTTCTTTGACTTGACCGGCTCCGGCGAAGAGATCTTGCAGATCGACTTCAGTGGTATTGAAGGAAAGATTTCCCACAAAGAGTTTAGTACCCATAATATTAGTTTCTATTTTTAACTTCAGGTGCAAACGCTCTGCTTCTTTCGTTCCCGACTGTCGGGTTTCAAACCGTCCCTGGTCTTCACCAGTGGACGTATTTACCAACTGCACTATCGCTTGACTGACAAGTGGAGAATCGTGCAGCGAAAAAGAAAATGCAAGCGGTATTATGCGGCGACTATTGTGCAGGGGGAATCGCCCTTAGCGAGGCTGCTGCAGAGAAGCGGTTTTCTTTTTCCAAAACAAAATGGCGGGAGCTTCGATGCGTTCTTTTTCGATAAAACCTTGTTTTTTAAGGTGGCGTTCGATCTCGCCCAAATGCAGCGCCCCCCAAGGCACGACGATGCGTTGATGGGTGAGAAGCCCCTCCTCGATCTGGCCAATGAGGTAGGAGTTGCGTCCGGTAAGAATATCGGTCATCACGCCCTGGGCAATCTGGTCGTTCTGGAGCGGCGATGAGCGATCCTGTAAAATGCGCACTAATTCTGCACTGGTCGTTGCCTGGAAAAGATTCGCTGCTGCTTTGAGATAGCTGATCGTGGTGGGTTTGAAACTGCTGACATCCACATCGGCCCGGCGCACATCGACCGAGGGTTCGACAGTGACGATGCCGTTTTCGGCGGATTCGACAGTGGCCGCTTTTTCGGTCATTTTCTCAATCGTCTCCCGATAAACGCCTTTTTCCATTTGCGATTCCAGCCCCAGCAACCCGGCGACTTTTTCCATGCCCAAACCGTCTTTGAGCAGTCCTTCGCGATCCGTGACTCCTTCGAGCAGCACGAGGGTTTTTACCCCTTCGATCTTCCACTTTAGGTCCCGATAAAAACTGGCGTCGGCCACATGCACCATGCCTTTGAGTGCCACCTCGCGGTCTTCTTTCGTCAGGCGCGACTCGGCCATATAAATCCCGTCGGGCCGGAGACGCACATAACTTTCCGTGACTTGATCGATGCCGCGTGCCGCCGATCCGAGCACGCCTGCCACGAGAAAAATCGGCACGGTGGCCAGGCTGCCTGCGGTAAAAAATAAAAAACGTCGCCATCCAAATCCCGCCCGTCCCTCGGCTGGATCGACAAATCCCGGTCCGCCCGCGATGCCGTCGTTGCGCCAGACAAACACGGCGAGGATCACCGCGATGAGCAATTGCACGGACGAGAGAAAAATCCCGGCCTGGTCCCAATAAAAAAACGGGAGGGGAAACCCGCCGGTGAGATTGGCCCAGATGAGAAACAGCGTCGGCCAACCGACCAGGCGGAAAGAGATGCGCGGAGAAAAAGCCATCGCGATGTAGAGAAAAATCCCCTGCACGAGGGCAGAAATCCCGAGCATATTTCGTATGCTGGCCACGACGCCCGTTTCAATGTCATACACTTCGCACCAGAAGGAAAGCATGGCGTCGAAGCCAAATCCGTAAAGAAAAGCCTGTGTAAAAAAAGGGAGCATGTCGGTCCCCAAGACTACCTCATCCCCGCCAGACGCAAAGGGGAATGGCGGCAACGTCCAAATAAAAGGATTTTAGGAAGATTTTATTACATCCACCGTTTTTAAAGACTGCGCACTGGCCGAAGCTCGCGTTTTTTGGCAGTTACGGTTGATCCCCCGTTTTTTCGTCGTTGGATTTTTCTGGCAGACGTTGCGAGGCGTTGCGACGGACGGTAAAACAGATCAGCCCGGTGATGCTGAAGATCAACAAAACGATAATGGTAAAAGGGAGGGCGTAGAGCATGATGAACGGCGTGCTGTGGTCACAGACTACCGCTATTTTCATCCTCTGCTGGAAAAAATCGGCGTCGGGGAGTTTTTTTCATATTTCATTGGCACGTCGGGCCGGGGTTTGCTTTGGTATGAATATGTCGAGTCAGCTTGGAGAAATTTTTCGCATTGCCACCTGGGGGGAATCCCATGGCGGTGGCGTGGGTGTGGTCGTCGAAGGGTGTCCGCCCAGGGTGCCCCTCTCGGAGGCGGATATCCAGGTCGATCTGGATCGGCGGCGGCCAGGACAGAGCGAAATCGTCACCCCGCGTGACGAGGCGGATACGTGCCGGATATTAAGCGGTGTTTTTGAGGGTAAAACGTTGGGCACACCGATTTCCATCATGGTCTTGAACAAAGATGCCCGGCCCTCGGCTTACACCGAAATGGAAACGGCATTTCGTCCGAGCCATGCGGATTTCACTTACGAGGAGAAATACGGTATTCGTAATCACCAGGGCGGCGGACGTTCCTCGGCGCGGGAAACTATCGGGCGCGTGGCGGCGGCGGCGATTGCAAAGAAATTCCTTGGCCTGGTGGAGCCGAAACTGGAGGTGCTGGCTTACGTGAAATCGATCCACACGCTGGAGGCGATGATCGATCCGGCAACGGTCACTTTTGCGGAAATCGAAGGCAATATGGTGCGTTGCCCGGATGCGGTGGCGGTGGAAAAAATGATTGAATTGATCAAAAAAATGCGTCAGGAGGGCAATTCGGTCGGTGGGGTGGTGGAATGCGTGGTGCGCAATGCGCCGACGGGGTTGGGAGCGCCGGTGTTTGACCGTTTGGAAGCCGATCTGGCCAAAGGAATGCTCAGTCTGCCCGCGACGAAAGGGTTTGAGATCGGCTCGGGATTTGCCAGCACGCGAATGACGGGGGCGGAGCACAACGATCCCTTCGAAATACGCGAAGGCCGGGTGCGGACGACGACGAACCACTCCGGGGGCACACAGGGAGGGATCAGCAATGGGGAGGATTTAGTGTTTCGGGTGGCGTTTAAACCCACGGCGACGATTACGCGGGCGCAGCAAACGGTGACGAAATCGGGCGAAGCCACGGAATTGGCGGCACGCGGCCGGCACGATCCTTGTGTGTTACCCAGGGCGGTGCCGATGGTGGAGGCGATGACGTGGCTGGCGCTGGCCGATCATTGGTTGCGGCAGCGTGCGGTGGATGTGTTGCCGCGTTAAAGGAAAATGGGAAATAATTTTTAAGAGACGATGATTTTTTTAGCTGAGAAAACCTTTGCCGGGTTAACGTTGCTGCAAATCTCCCTGGTAAGTCTTTTTCTGCTTATCATAACGATGAACGTGATCGGAGGTTGGAATCACGGGGTGGTGCGTCAGGTTTTCCGACTGGTGGCACTGGTGCTGGCCTATCTGGCGGGGGCGACTTTGGGTCCGTTGGCGGCTTCCGTGGTGCCGTTGGGAGCGTTGGAGGGAGCGGCAAAAATAACGGTCGTAAGTATCGTGGTCGGGTTTGGGGTGTATCTGGTTTTGCGCCTGGTTATTAACATGGTTTTCCGGAAGACCCACGAGCAGGAATCGGCGGTGGCGCGGATTTTCTATGGCTCGGGCGGGGCATTGATCGGGCTGCTTACGAGCGTGGTTTTTCTGCTTTTAACCGTGGTGGGCCTGCGGATGATCGGGACTGTGGCCGAGGCCCGGGCGCGGGTGCTTGCGAAACGCGGGGAGAAACCACCCGAATCGATGGCTGGCGCGGTCGGCAATTATGCGATCCAGGCGCGGCAGGCTCTGGAAAACGGTCCGCTGGCTTTGATTCTCGACACGGTCGATCCGACTCCGAAAGAGGGTTACAAAGTGCTGGCCAATCTGGCCAGTGTGACCTCCGATCCCGAGGCGATGCACCGGCTGGGGCAGTATCCGGGCACGCAAAAACTGGCGGAACATCCGGCCCTGCGCGCACTGGCGGCGGATGCCGGGGTGATGAAGCTGGTCGAAGAAAAAAATTGGCTGGAGATGCTGCGGCATCCCAAAGTGAGCGGGCTTTTCAACGATAAATCGTTCCAAGCTGAGTTAAAAAAGTATGAATTCGGCAAAGCATTGGAGTTTGCCTTGAAACCGGCACCGGCTGGCAATAATTTACCTGCCGCCACGCCCGCGCTTCCTGAGGAGAAAACGGAAGTGCGACGTTATTGATTTATTGCTCCACAGATTTTCTATGAAACCCGGATTTATCGTCACCATTGGCCTGGAAGTTCATGTGCAACTCAAGACGCGCAGCAAAATGTTTTGTGGATGTCCGGTCGAATTTGGCGCGGAACCCAACACCCACACCTGCCCGGTTTGCCTCGGGTTGCCGGGAGCCTTGCCGGTGATGAATCTGAGGGCGCTCAAGCTGACGGCGCTGACGGGGTTGATGCTCGATTGCACGATTGCCGAAGTCTGTAAATTTGATCGCAAACATTATTTTTATCCTGATATGCCGAAGAATTATCAGATCTCGCAATTTGACCTGCCGATTTGTCTCGATGGCGGGGTGCCTTTGCACGATTTGGCGTATCCGAAAGATCACCAGAAAAACATCGAGACGCCGGATAAAGTGGTGCGCCTGACGCGCATTCACCTGGAGGAAGATGTGGCAAAAAGTTTTCACTTCGACACCTCGACGGGGATCGATTTTAACCGGGCGGGTTCGCCCTTGATGGAGATCGTCTCGGAGCCGGATATTGCGTCGCCGGAGGAAGCGTTTGCCTTTCTCACCGCGCTCAAACAGACCTTGATTTACGGCGGCGTGAGCGATGCCGACATGGATAAAGGGCAGATGCGCGTGGACTGCAACATCTCGGTGCGCAGGGAAGGCCAGAAGGAATACAACGCCAAAATCGAGCTCAAAAACCTGAACAGCGTGAGCGGTGTGCGGAGGGCGCTGGCCTACGAAATCGTCCGCCAGACCGAGGCGGTGGAAAATGGTATCGTGCTGAGGCAGGAGACCCGGCGTTGGGATGATGATGCGGGCGAGACGCAACTCATGCGGGTGAAAGAAACCTCGGCGGATTATCGTTATTTTCCCGATCCCGATTTGCTACCGGTAAAGACGGCGGCATTTTTGGACGAAGTGCGTGGGTTGGTTCCGGAATTACCGACGAAAAAGCGAGATCGTTATGTGCGGGATTATCAGGTGAGTGCTTACGATGCGGCGGTGATCGCGAACGATCTGGATCTTTGCAGTTATTTTGAAGCGGCAGCCAAGACAGCCCGGAAACCGAAAGGAATCGCCAACTGGATTTTGAACGATTTGCAAAGTGCCCTGGGCGCGGCAGATCTCACCATCGATGTGTCGCCGTTGCAGCCGGAATTGCTCGATGAATTGGTAAACTTGGTGGACGACGGGAAGATCAATGGCAAACAGGCCAAGGATGTCTTTGCCGAGATGTTTGCCACGGGAAAAACCGCAGGGGTGATCGTGGAGGAAAAAGGCCTCAAACAGGAAAGCGACACGGGTGCCATCGAGATATTTTGTCAGCAGGTGATCAACGAAAATCCGAAATCGGTGGAGGATTATCGTGCGGGAAAAAGTGCTGCGGTCAATTTTCTCAAGGGCCAGGTAATGAAGCTCAGCAAAGGGAAGGCAAACCCGGCGATTGTCGGGGATTTACTAGTCAAACTGCTGGGTTAATTGGAGGAAGACGGGATCCTGGCGAGGGCGTTTTTGGCGATTTCGTTTTCTGGCTGAAGATCGAGGATTTTTAAATAATCGGCACGGGCGAAATCGTTTTGATTATTGGCGAGGTAAGCATTGGCGCGACCTTCGAGAGAAGTAAGCTGGTCGGGGTTCAAGACCAGAACTTTGGTAAATTCAGCGATAGCTTCTTCGATTTGTTCGTCGGCCATTAAAGCGAACCCTCTGGCTTCGAGAAGATCGGGCCAGTCGGATTGCAGGACGACCGCCATGTCGTAGCTCAAAAGCGCTTCGGCTGTGTTGCCCGCATCAAATTTGGTTTTGCCTTCGATGAAAAAACTTTCGGCACCTTTGTTAATCACGAACGGAGCGGGGGCACTTTCAGGACGAACGACGGGGCGAACGACTTTTTCTTCCGGGCGAACCCTGAGCGATGCACCCAAAGGTTGGGAAAAGCGGGCTTCGATCTCGGCGAGCTTGGCTTTTTCAAGGGCGCGAGCGGCTTTTTCGACCCTTTCGTCCAGGGTGCGCTGGAGTTTAAGAGCTCTTTTTTCATGGATATTATTGTAAATCACCCAGCCGAGAATAAGGGGCAGGGCAATACCGCTAAGAATGGTCAGGAAACGGATGAGACGTGCTTTTCTGGCATTGCGTCCGCGGCCGCTCCTGCTTTTGCGTTTGGAGTTTTTCCGATGTTTCTGCGGAGCCGAGCGGGAATAATTGGTAAAATCCGGAATTTCCGGTGCGGGAGGCTCGAAAATGACAGCTTCGGTTAGTAAATCCGCCAGCGAAGCGTAACGATCAGCGATCTGGGGTTGAAATGCCTTGGTCAACACAGTCTGCCACCGGGAGGCGTCGGCGGGGAGTTCGGAACCAAGTGAGGCAAGATCGACAAAACCAGAGGGGTGGAGGACAGGATTTTTACCGGTCAAAACCTGAAACGCCACCACTGCGTAAGCATAAATGTCGTCCTGCGCGGAAGTGGGTTGTCCATTTTTTAGTTCCGGGCTGGTGCAAGCTGTTTTCCAGGGGATGCTGACATCCGAAGTGGCGTCCTGCGGGGCAATCGGAGGTTGAAAACCAAAGTCGGTGATGCTGACGGCGTTTTTTTTCCTGCCAAGAAGAATGTTGTAGGCGTTGATGTTGCTGTGGATGACCAGGCCTTTGCTGTGAACTGCATGGAGAGTATTGCCCAAAGCTTTGAGAATGTCCTGGCGCGCCTCGACGGGCAATTTTTGTGTGGACAAAAGATGGGCGGCAGCGAGCGTTTCGGATTCGACGTATTGGCTGGAGATACCGGTCCATTTTTCTCCGCTAAAAAACTCCAGACCCACGGCGATCCCTGGGTGGTTGACGATGCGCATGCGGCGGAGCAATTCGCGCCAGTTGTTTCTCTCCTGCTGGATTGCGGCAGGATTGGCGGACCGAAAGAGTTTTAACGCGACCACCCTGCGGAATCGGGGATCCTCCGCCAGCCATGTGGAGCTGTTTCTGCCCGTCCCAAGATGCGAAGTGAGGGTGAACCTGCCAAAAAATTCGCTGCCTGGCTCCAATAAACTCGTGTTGCCGATGGGAAATGCATCCACTGGAGTGTTTTTTTCAGTAGATAATATTAAAGGACCTTCCATAACGAATGGATTCACCTACTGACAGCGGGTAAAGATGTCAACCGTGGGTCCTTGCATTTTCGACGAAATATTTTACGATTCTGTTATTAAACTTTCCATGCCGACGCTCACTCAAGAAACCTCCGCCATAAGCAAAGTCCTTGCTGGTGAACGCATTAGCGCCGATGAAGCCTTGGAATTATATCGGTTGCCCCTGCCAGAGCTGGGTTGGCTGGCCGATCGACGTCGCCAGCAAAAAAAAGCCGACGCTTACCACGGACGGGGCAATCAAATCGTTACCTACCTCATTGATCGGAACGTTAATTATACCAACGTGTGCAACGTTTATTGCAAGTTTTGCGCTTTTTATCGCACGGAAAAAGATGCGGATCATTACGTGCTTACCCACGAACAAATCGATGAAAAATTGGAGGAACTCAGCGCCATCGGTGGCGTCCAGGTTTTATTGCAGGGCGGCCATCATCCCAAACTGGGCATCGAGCATTACCTGAACCTGCTCCATCATATTCGGGAAAAATTTCCCCATATCAATGTTCACGGATTCAGCCCGCCGGAATTTAATCACTTTTCCCAAGTCTTTGGGATGCCGCTCCGCGAAGTAATCACCCGCTTCAAGGAAGCCGGCCTGGGATCCATCCCCGGCGGTGGCGGAGAAATTCTTGTGGACCGGGTGCGCAATCGTATCGCCCCACTCAAATGCAACTCCGATCAATGGCTCGAAGTCATGGCCATTGCCCACGAACTGGGCCTTAATACCAGTGCCACGATGATGTTTGGTCACGTTGAGACCGTCGAAGATCGGATCGAGCATTTGCAAAGATTGCGCGTTCAACAGGATGCCACGGGTGGTTTTACAGCTTTCATTTGCTGGACTTTTCAGCCCGAAAATACCGTTCTAAAAGCCGAGACCGTGGGCAGCGCAGAGTATTTGCGAATGCAGGCTTTGGCGCGCATTTATTTAGATAACTTCGACAACTTGCAAAGTTCCTGGGTCACCCAGGGACCGAAAATCGGGCAGATTGCCCTAAAATATGGCGCCAACGATTTTGGCTCGGTGATGATGGAGGAAAACGTCGTCAGCAGTGCCGGGACTTCCTACCGACTGGCGGTGGACGACATCCGCCGACTGGTCGAAGAAGCCGGTTACGAGGCTCATGCCCGGAACAACTGGTATGAATTGCTCGACGAAACCCGATGCGCGGCAAGTAATTAAACGCTTTTTCCGGGTTCCACGACCTTTTTACAAAAAGAGTCCTTTTTCTTTTGCAGAAACACTTGACGTGTCGGGGGTATTCTTCACAATGTTAGCGCGATTCACGCCAAACGGAATCCAATTAAATACTTTATGACATCATTTCAAGCCTTCTTGCGCCTCTTCGTAATCGCTATTTTTACTGCTTCCATTAGCTTAACGGCTCAAGCCCAGGCACCGGAAGGCTCTCCTCTGGTGCGCTCCATCGAGGTGCAATACGCCGGCCCGGCCACCATCAGCAAGGAGCGCATTCTTGCCAACATCCGTACCGCCGTCGGCAAACCTTACTCCGAAGTCGTCGTCCAGGAAGACGTCCGCAGCCTTTTTCGCACCGGCACCATTTCCAACGTCCGCATTTTCGGCGAACCCGTCACCGGAGGCGTAAAAGTCTTTATCGTCGTGCAAAGCAAAGCCACCGTGAGCGAAGTGACTATCGACGGCTCCGAAATCATCAAGGCCATTCGTATTCGTAAAGAAGTCACCGCCAAACCAGGCGTCCTCCTTGAGGAAGACACTCTCGAAACCGACCGCCAGAAAATTATCGAACTCTACCGCAAACGCGGCTACTCCGATATCGGCATCCAATATAAAACCGATCTCGATGCGCCCACCGGCAAAGTAAAAGTCTCCTTCATCATCAACGAAGGCGCCAAAACCGAAATAAGTGACATCAATTTCTCCGGCAACACCGTTTTCAAAAAGAGTCAGTTGATCAAAGAAATGAAAACCCGCCCGAAAAACCTCCTCGCGTTTTTCAATAAATCGGGTCAGCTCAGCTCCACCCAACTCGACGAGGATCTCCAAAAAATCCAGGCTCTTTACCAAAATGCCGGTTACATCGATGCCAAAGTCGCAGACTCCCAGACCTCCCGTATCAGCGATAAAAAAGTCGTCCTCAACATCACCATCGTGGAAGGCCCGCAATACTCGGTCAAAGGGGTTTCCATTGCCGGCAACACCATCGCCACCGAGGAACAAATCCGGGGCGTCATCTCCATCAAGGAAGGCTCCACCTTCGGCACCGAACAAAGCCAGAAAGACATCAAAGCTGTCGAAGATTCTTACGGTCGCCTCGGTTACGCCGACGTCCGCGTGGACCTCATCCCCACGCCCGCCGGGCCGGGTCTGCTCGATCTCCAATACCGCATTGAGGAAGGCACCCAGAGCTACATCGAGCGCATCAACATCACCGGCAACACGCGCACCAAGGATAAAGTCCTCCGCCGCGAACTCGTTCTCGCCCCAGGCGACGTCTATGACACCGTTCGCGTGGACGTGAGCAAAAAACGTCTCGAAGGCCTCGATTACTTCGAAAAAGTGGAGACTTATTCTTCCGAAACCTTGGTTCCAGGACGCAAGGATCTCAACATCGACGTCAGTGAAAAACGCACCGGGTCGCTCAATTTCGGTTTTGGTTTCAGTTCCATCGATTCTCTCCTCGGTTTTGCCGAAGTCACCCAGGGAAACTTCGATCTTGGCGGTTACCCCAATTTTACCGGTGCCGGTCAAAAATTTCGTCTTAAACTTCAATACGGCACTCGTCGTAAAGACTTCATCCTCGGCCTCACCGAGCCTTATTTCCTCGATCAACGCCTCTCCCTTGGCGGCGAACTCTTCTATCGCGAAGCCGATTTCCAAAGCACCGTTTATTCCCAACGGAATTATGGTTTTGCCACCACCCTGCGCAAACCCCTGGGCAATTTCACCCAAGTCCGCCTCGAATATCGCCTTGAAAACGTGGGCATCTTTAATCTGGACGAAGATGTCTCCGCTCTCATCCGCAATGAAGAAGGCGATAAATTGAAAAGTCAGATTGGCGTCGTCATCGCCAACGACACCCGCGACAGTGCCAAGCTTACCCGGCGCGGCCATCGTGTCGAAGCCGGTCTGCGTTACGCCGGTGGCGTGCTCGGTGGCGATGTCGAGACCTACGGCTTAAATATCGAAGGCACCCAGTATTTCCTCCTTCCCTGGGACGTGATCTTCCTAGTCAAAGGCGAAATCGGCATCATCGATTCCTGGGGCAACGGTGATGTGCCGATTTTTGATCGACTTTACCTTGGCGGCGCCAATACTCTGCGCGGCTTCGACTACCGCGATGTCGGTCCCAAAGATGAATTTGGCAACCCCATCGGAGGGCGCACCCTGGCTCATTTTACCGCAGAAGTCACCTTCCCCGTGGTTGAAAAAGTGCGCGGCGCCTTTTTCTACGACACTGGCTTCGTCAGTGCCGACTCATACGATTTCGGAGCCGATGTCAACTCCAACTTCGGTTTTGGCGTGCGCCTCGATCTGCCCATCGGCCCCATCCGCATCGATTACGGCATTCCCATCCAATCCGACACCTTCAACGACTCCGGCGGCAAATTTAACTTCAACGTTGGTTATCAATTTTGAACGATTTGCCTTGCCTTACGTCTGAGACGAAACCTAAAACAAAATCCCTGATTAAATAAATACAATGAAAAAATACCTCACCCTCACCCTCGCAGCGGTCATTTTTGGCTTTGCCACACCTGCATTCGCGCAACTCAAAGTCGGCACTGTCGATATGAACAAAGTTTTCCAAGGTTATTACAAAACCAAGGATGCCGAGTCCAAAATCAATGACGCTCGTGCCGCCGCTAAAAAAGAACTCGATAGCCGCATCGACGGCTACAAAAAGCTCATCGACGAAATCAAC
The DNA here is from genome assembly GCA_038225185.1 of Chthoniobacterales bacterium. Classification (GTDB taxonomy): domain Bacteria; phylum Verrucomicrobiota; class Verrucomicrobiia; order Chthoniobacterales; family DASVRZ01; genus DASVRZ01. The sequence continues at coordinate 10,091 of JBBRFA010000035.1, read as the reverse complement.
AAACTTAACGACGAACTCAAAAAAACCGAGTTGAGCAACGATACCAAGGAACAAAAAGCTAAAACCCGCGACGAAAAAATCAAAGACGCCCAGGAAGTCGAAAAAGAAATCAACGATTTCCGAGTCACCCGCGAAAAACAACTTCAAGAACAAGCCGTTCGCATGCGCAACGGGATTGTCGAAGAAATCAACAAACTCATCCAAGACAAAGTCGGCGGTGAAAATTACGACATTGTTTTCGACCGTTCCGGTGCCAGCTTGAACAGCGTTCCCTTCCTTCTCTACGCCAAGGACAGCTTCGACTTCAGCCAGACCATCATCGACTCACTAAACAAGAGTCAGCCCGCCGCACCCGTTGCGCCTGCTGTTGAAAAGAAAGACGCCAAGAAATAATAAACCACTTTAATCCATCAGGGATTTGGGGCAGCCTCTCGGGGCTGCCCCTTTTTTTATCATGTCTCTCACCATCCAGCAAATAGCAGACATCGTCTCCGGCCAGATCGCATCGGGCGATGCCCGCCAGCCAATCCACGGCGTCGCCTCCCTCGCCGAAGCCCAGGAAACCGATCTCTCCTTTTTTGGCAATTCCAAATATCTTCCCGAACTTAAAACCACCCGCGCCGGAGCCATCCTCGTTCCTCCCGATCTCCCAATTTCATTCTCTGGCACCGCCATTGCGGTCGAAAATCCTTCCCTCGCCTTCTCGCAGGTCATGTCCCATTTTCTCCCGGAATCGCCCTTCTGGACTCCAGGCGTCCATCCTGCCGCCGTGGTCAGCCCCCAGGCCACCATCGATCCCAGCGCTTCCATTCAACCCTTCGCCGTTATTGAACCCGGCGCAACCATCGGCCCTGGCACCGTGATCGGAGCACACTCCTATGTCGGCCATGGATCCACCCTCGGCAGGGACTGCCATATTCATCCTCACGTCACCATTCGCGAACGCGCCCAAATCGGCGATCGCGTCATCATTCACAGCGGCACCGTCATCGGCTCCGACGGTTATGGCTACGAAAAAGTGGATGGGCGACACCAAAAAATTTCCCAAATAGGCATCGTCCAGCTCGATAACGACGTAGAGATTGGTGCCAACACCACCATCGACCGCGCCCGTTTTGGTCGCACCTGGATCGGTGAAGGCACCAAAATCGACAACCTCGTGCAAATCGCCCATAACGTCGTCATCGGCAAACACTCTCTCATTATCGCCCAAGCTGGCATCTCGGGCAGCACCCAAATCGGCAATTCCGTCATCATCGCCGGAGGAGCTGGCATCGTCGGCCACATAAAAATCGGCGACCAAGCCATCATCACCGCCAAAGCTGGCATCAGCAAAAACGTTCCGCCCGGCACCAAATGGATGGGCTATTATGCCGAGCCAGCCAAAGAAATGGCCGAAAAACTCGCCTACGTCAGCCGGCTCCCCAAACTCTTTGCCCGCGTAAAAGCTCTCGAAACCCTCAGCCAACCGACCGAAACAATCTCCAATCCCTCCTCTCCTCAAAGCCCCGCTTGAGGATTTCCTCGAATCACCGAATTTTAAATTTACTCAGCCACCTTTTCGCGCTATTCTCTCTATTCCCTACAGACAATTAGACAATCTCTCACCATGATCGATATCAACCCAAATTTTGCCGCCATCCAACAAGGTCTCATCCCAGTCCCTCCCGGGGAACGCATGAAACTCGAAAAAGATGGTCTCGACGTCATCCACGACATCTATCGTTACGCCAAAACCGGATTCGAAACCATCGACGCCGACGATTTCGACCGGTTTAAATGGTATGGCGTCTATCGCCAGAAACCAAAGGACAGCGGCTATTTTATGCTTCGCACGAAGCTGCCCGGCGGACAAATCACTGGCGCCCAAGCCATCAAGCTCAGCGATCTTGCCGACCAATATGGCCACGGTTTCTCCGACATCACCACCCGTCAGACCATCCAATTCCATTGGCTTCGCATTCAGGATATACCCGACATTTTTCATCAACTCGAAGAAGTCGGCATCACCACCAGCGGTGCGTGCGGCGACATCGCCCGCAACGTCATCGGCTGCCCCGTGGCCGGGATCGATCCCCAGGCCATCATCGACGCCACCCCGCAGCTCCTCGAAGTCAACAAGCACCTCACCGATAACAAATCCTACTCGAATCTTCCTCGAAAATATAAAATCAGCATCGGCGGCTGCCGCATTCATTGCACCCAGCCCGATATCAATTGTGTCGGCGTCTTCGGACTCGAACGGCAAAAAGGCAGTGGCAAGGAAGCCGGTTACGGCATCATGCTCGGCGGCGGCTTGAGCAGCGCTCCGCATCTCGCCCAAAAACTTCCCGTTTTTCTTAAGCCCGAACAAATCTGGCCCGTGATCGAAGCTGTCAGCACCATTTTCCGCGACAACGGCTACCGCGCCCAACGCAACCGTGCCCGCTTTAAATTTCTCGTCGCCGATTGGGGCCACGATAAAATGCGCCACGAAATCGAGCAACTTCTCGGTTACCAGCTCGAAGATCAACTCGAAATCCCCATCGTTCAGGATCAGGAATCCGATCACGTCGGGGTGCACGCGCAAATCCAGCCCGGCCTCAACTGGGTGGGCATCGTTTTTCCAGGAGGCCGCGTTCGCAACGGTGTGCTCGCCACTCTCGGACGCCTCGTGCAGCAATATTCCCTGCCCGGACTGGACGCCATCCGCCTCACCAACAAGCAAAATCTTATCCTCACCAATATCCCCGACGCCAACCTGCCCGCTTTGCTCGCCGCGTTGGATGTGCACGGATTGGACTACGCCCCGAGCAATTTCCGCCAGGGATGCGTCAGTTGCACCGGCATCGAATTTTGCAATCTCGCCGTCGCCGAAACCAAAAATCGCATGATCGCTCTCGTCGATCAGCTCGAAGCCACCAGTGGCTGGTATAAAAATAAAATTCGTATTCATTTCAGCGGCTGCCCTTCCAGTTGCGGACAACATCAGATTGCCGACATCGGCTTCCGCGGTGCTCGCACCAAAGTGAACGGCGAAATGGTCGATGCTTACGACATGTTCATCGGCGGTCGCCTCGGAGAAAACCGCCGGTTCAACACCTTGCTCAAAGGCAAAATCATTGCCCGCGACGTGCATCACGCAATCGATAAAGTGCTCCGCTATTACGACACCCATAAAGTGGACGAGAGCGAAACATTCGCCCAATTCACGGATCGTGTGCCCAAGGATAAAATCGTCACCGTTTTCGCTTAATCAAAAAAGGATTTTGAGCCACAGAGAGCGCAGAGATCACAGAGAGAAAACAACTGGTAGTGAGGCATCTAAGAAAAATCTGAATCGGCATGAGTGAGCCACACAGAATAAGATTCGATAATTGCTTTGTGACTGCATAAAAACGAGGCTCATCCCATTCTCGGAAGCGTTGAGTATAAAAAAAGGATATTTTATGTCCCTAGGGGTGTGGCCAATCTGAATGCCGAATCGGGCATCCTGCCTGTTTTTTCCGAAAGTGTTCCGCATGACGCGAAAAATGGTAACCAAGTTGTTCTCTAACCTCGGGATTTTATTTTCCTGTTAGTTTTGGGAATGGGTCTAACTGATTGCCGGATTTCGAGAGAACGGCAAAATTCTCGGGTTCCCTTTTTTGGCAACTGGCCAAAATGATTTCTTCACTGCCCTACTGCACTGGCGCCAGCAAACGCGCAAATCGCACCCGCAGCCGGAACCACCAACTTGCCTCCGTGTATTCCTCCAAATGCACCTGTCGGCTCTCGTCAAAATCCGCCTCCAGCATCGCCTCCACTTTTCTTGCCAGCACTTGATCCGCAAATCCCATCGTCATTTCAAAATTCAAGCGGAACGAGCGATTATCAAAATTCGCCGTGCCAATCGCGCAATAATCCTGATCCACCAAAACCACTTTCTGGTGCATAAAACCATTCCGATAACGATACCACCGAATGCCCACCGGAATCGTTTGTTGCAGATAGGAAAACGATGAGAGCCAGACCAAAATGTTATCCGGCTTATCCGGGATCAGAATCCTCACATCCACCCCGCGCAGCGCAGCCAGTTGCAGGGCCGAGATAAATTGTTCGTCGGGCACAAAATACGGCGAGGCGATCCAAAGCCGATCCCTGGCAGAATTGATCGCAAACAGAAAAAATAAAGTCGCCGTCTCCAAATCGTCAGCCGGACCACTCGTAAGACACAACGCCGCACTGTTTGCCTCCGGCGCCCGTTGCGGCTTCCAATTTAACGCTGGCGTCTCATCCGTCGCCCATTGCCAATCCTCGAGCCACGACACCTGAATGCATTGCACAACCGGTCCCTCCACCTCGACATGCGTATCGCGCCAGTGACCGAATTTCGGATTTTTCCCCAGATATTCGTCGCCCACATTGTGCCCTCCCACGAAGGCCAGGCTGCCATCGATTAGCACGATTTTGCGGTGATTGCGAAAATTGATCTGAAACCGATTCGTCCATCCCTTCGTCGTATCGAAAGGCCGCATCGCCACGCCGCCTGCGTCCAATTCGCTTTTAAATCTCGAAAGATTGCCGCTGCCGACTTCATCGAACAACACGTAACACCGCACTCCTTCCCTGGCTTTTGCGAGCAAGGCATCGCGCAGGCGACGGCCCAAATCGTCCTCGTGAATGATGTAAAATTGCACCAATACGTAATCTTTCGCGCCTGCAATCGCCGCAAAGATCGCCTCGAAAGTCGCCTCCCCGTCGATTAATAATTCCACCCGGTTATTCGTCGTAAACGGCATCTTCGCCAGGCTCTCCAATAAAAGAGTCTCATCATGACGCGCTCCGATCCGCAAATGATACGGCTCCAACGCGGTTGCGAGGGCGATTGCCTCCTCCTTGTGACGGACGATTTCCTCCCGACGCAGACTCACATAGCCATCAAATTTCGACTGACCAAACACCCAATAAGCCGGCACCGAAAGATAAGGAAAAACATTCAACGCAAACACCCAGGCAATCGCCCCCTGCGGCGTGCGCGTATCCATGATCGCCCGTAGCGAGGTCAAAAAACCCGCCAGTTGGCAAACTGCAATGAGGAGTGTCCAAACCATGTGGTGAACTTAATCCAACATTCTTTATTCCGATAAAACCAACCTTTTTTATCATGCCTGCGAACGGGTGAAAAACTTGGTGAAGACGATAAACGTGGTAACAAAAACATGGTGACAGGTTTCAAGTTTACGACGGCACCGTCCCATTTTCTCCCGGGTAGGGCGGTGCTTCCAGCCTGCCGTCTCAACGCGTCTCGCTTGGGACAAAAAACCCACCGCGCAGCGCACTTTTTTGACTCTCAACTCTCAACTCCCAACTCTCAACAACAACGGTGAACAACAAAAACATGGTGACAGGCATCAAGAATAATCAAGAATACGGATACCGCTATATCCAGCAATTGCGCGGTCACGAAAAGCTCGAAATCACCGCCATTCGCACCGAAGTCAACATCCGCAAGTTGCAGGAAATCCACGCCCGCTGCCATCCCGCCGGGCTGCTTGCTTCTGTAACAGGCACTGTATAAAGTTCATTCCATGAGCGAAATCATTTTTGAGATACAGGAAGACGAGATGGATGGCGGTTATGTCGCCACAGCCTTGGGTCATGGCATCGTCACCCAAGGCGATACGCTTGAAGAGTTGCGCGAGATGGTCAAAGACGCCGTGCGATGTCACTTCGGCGATGGCATTCCCGGCCCCATGCCTAAAGTAATCCGACTGCACCTCGTTCGTGATGAAGTCCTTGCGGCTTGAAAACGCCCCGCAACGTCACCGGTTTGGAACTGGTCAAGTCTCTCCGTATTCTCGGTTATGAACGCATCCGGCAGGATGGCTCCCATCCGCCCAAGAACGAGATCGGGCAGAACATCTCTCGGCCAAATTGGAGGCCGGGATCAGGGCTGCATCAAAATAATCTGCCCCCTATCAGCGGAGAAGCTTGCGGGATCAGGCCAGCAGCTCCCGCAAGTAGCGGAGCCCTTGAGCTTGGGCTTCGAGGATATCCATCGTCTTCGGCGTTCCTGCTTCGGTGGCCTGTTCGAGGTGGATGGGACCCGTCCATCGGGCTTTTTTCAAACGCGCGGCCCAGCGTCGATAGTCAATATCGCCCTCGCCAAACGCTTCGCTCCAGACGCCATTTTGCGACTGTCGGATGTGGAAGGAGGCAATCCGCGGCAGCGTAAACTCCAGCATGTCAAACATCGCCTCCTGGCTGTTGCCCGCTCCACGATATGTCCAGTGCGTGTCGAAACAAACCTCCACAATGCGAGGATCCGTATTGAGCAACATACTCCACACCTCGCGAGCCCCGCAGCGGAATTCGGGGTCGTGCCAGTGATAGGCAAAGCGCACCCCGAGCCCGTGCAACTTTTCGCCCGCGATTTGCAAGGCCTTTACCTGGGTGCGCAACTCGTCGTCGGTTTTGTCTTCTTTCGTTTCCCAGCTCACTGGGTCGGGATTGCAGACGACCACGCTTGCCCCCACCGAACCGGCCCGCCGGGCTGACTCCAGAATCCGCTCGACTCCCTCCTGCCAGTCTGGCGTGTGAAGTTTCGCGCCGACATAAATCGAGGGAATCTTCAGTCCGGTCTCTGCCAAAAGCGGCAGCAATTCGGCGACGACGGCATCACTTGTCAGGGAAAGTTCCCAGGCATCGAATCCCGCCTTCGCATGGGCGCGGAGCACGCTTGCAAAATGCGCCTCGTAGCCGCCCGGTAAGTTGGAATACGCCTGCCAAGCGGGATACATCTGCGAGCCGAGGAGCGTTTGGGAAACTGGCGGTGCCAACTCTTTGTCCACCGTCACCGCCCGCCTGGTTCGAGCCACTTCGTAGATGGCATCCAGCACCCGAAGGTGGAAAACCGCCCGATCCCCGTCGATCCCGCAACTTTCGCGTCCGGCGAGTTTTTCCGCAAGAGCATGCAATGGACGGTCGTGGCAATCGAGGCCCTCGTCGTCTGGCCCGGTGACTTCATCCACCAACGCCTCACCGGGCCCGCTCGCATGGCGCAGCCGGATCTTGTCGTCATCCCAACCCAGCCAATCCCAATTCAGCGCACCGCGGTCGCCCTCGATCTGGGTGAGAGTGGATCCGATGCCATGGCAAACGCTCGCCCGCTCGTAGGACACGGGCACCTCGGTTCCATCGCCGAGATGCAGCCGCAACTGCGCTGCCACTTGATGTTCGACATCGAAAACAACACCTTCTGGAACGTTCTCTCCCCGTCGCGGATGGCCCGTCCATGCCGCGTCCACGGTGATGCCCACAGGCTGGAAAATCTCAGACCACACCGCGAGATCGTAGCATCCCCAGTCGAATAAAGTCCCGCCGCCCGCCTTGCTGCGATCCAGAAACCATCGCGACTGCGGCTGGTAGCTGAGACCGTTGATGTCTCCGTTCACCCGCACTTGCCACAGCACCCGCAAGCCTTTGCCGAGCTCCCCGGTTCCCAAACGACGGCGAATCTCCGCCGTGATCGGACGCGCCGAAAACCGCGAACTGCAACACGCCAACTCCAGCCCAAGCGCACGTGCCTCGCTCGCCAAGGCCTCGGCTTCTGCGGGATTTAGCGCCGTCGGTTTTTCCACCAACACATGCCTCCCCGAGCGCAGACCCGCCAACCCATGCTCACAATGCAGGAAAGGCGGCGTCGCCACAATCACGACTTCTGTCCCCTCGTTCGGCTCGGCCAGCATGGTTTCGGCGGACTCAAACATGAGCGAGCCGGGGAAGGCCGTGAAGAAACTCTCGCGGCTCGCGGCGTTCGGATCCGCTGCGGCGATCTTTGGAACCGGGTTCAGTTTCAACGCGGCCTTCGCGTGAAGGTGAGCAATGGCCCCGGCACCGATGATAAGAACTTTGGTAATCATGAAAAGTAGTTTGGGCGATCCCGGGCTGAGATGCATGTCGGATCGCGAGGCCGGTTTGCGGATTCATGAGGCCGATTTGAGCATGTCCGGGAAAGCTTATTTTTTCATAAGAAGAGATCAAAATTGAACACAGGGATTGAACAGGTGCCGGACAAGCGTTAGTATCGGGCTGTTTTGAGCATCTCTTATTATGACGATCTGCGATTCATCGGCGCGGCCGAGATGCACCTCTGCCGGGCGGAGATTGATCGCTCGTTTAGCAAAACCATCGCGCTCAATCTGCTCTGGCGCGGGCGCATTCGGTTTCAGGTGGCAAACCATCCGCCCGCAGAGCTTGAGGGGCCGCTGGCTTATTGGACGTATGGCGGGCCGCGGTTTATTTATGGCAACGTGGCCGGGCACGGGTGGCATCAGCTTTGGGTGCTCGCCGGGGGCAGGCGGGCGCGTCGCATGGTCGAGGGCGGCCTCGTGCCGGCGAGCGTGACTCCTTGGGGTGTGCCGGAGAACCCCGCCCAGTATCTCGCCGACTTCCGTCGCCTCATTGCCTTGGTCATCCATGGCCGCTCAGAAAGTCAGACCGAACGCGCCCAGTTGCTCGAGCAGCTCTTTTACACGGCCACCTCGGGAGCAGGATTGCAACCGCCCCCGCGCCACGATGTCGAAGAACTCGGCGAACGCATCGCCACCACTCCGCTGGATGATTATGATTTTGTCACCGAGGCGCGGCAGATGGGTGTCTCCTATCCGCACTTTCGTCGGCGATTCACCGAACAAATCGGACGCGCCCCGCAAGCCTACCTCCTTGACTGCCGCATGCGGTGGGCCGCTGCAAACCTTGCCTCTGAAGCCGCCTCGGTCAAGGCCACTGCCTACGCCACCGGCTTCAAAGATCCCCGCGCCTTCGCACGCCAGTTCCTCCACCGCACGGGTGTTGCTCCGCATACGTTGCTTTGGAAAAATAGGAGTGAGCAGTAAAAGTTGCCAACGATTGTCCGCTTTCGGCAGAATGCCGCCGGCGCACTTGATGCGCCCGCTCCTTTCACCCATGGACTAACCCGCGCAAAAGCCTCGCGATGAAATTGAAGGCCCCGATCAGGGTTGTATCAGAATAATCCAGTCACTTTCAGCCGCGGAAATTTGCGCGATTCATCGGTGGGAACACTCGCACGGCGGATTTCAATCGCCCCGTCATTGCCGATGAGGCTGTCGCCAACTGGAAAGCTACTAAAGACCGGAAAGCTACTAAAGACCTGTCCCTTCGGAAAGCTACTAAAGACCTGTCCCTTAATTCCCAGAATGGAAAAGACCTTTAGATCGACGGCAGCGCGCTCCCTTTTTAGCACGCCCCAATTCCTCATTACTGCGTTATTAAGAATTAATTCGGTCTAAAAAACGTTCGGCAAAAAAAACGACGCTTTGTGAGGAATTGTCGCTTGCCTCTGCGCTCACTTTCGGCATATAAACAATTGGCTCAGGAGAATACCTTTGCAGTCGGCCGCTTAATCAACCAGAACAACCAATGAAACCAATGAAACCAATGAAACAGATGGCGGCGGTGGCTCTCGGGCTGGCGCTGGGGATGATGACAAATGGAACCGCGCTCGCCGACACGTTCGGAAGCGGGGGCAATGCCTTCACGATTGATTTTGTGAACGTGGGCAATCCCAACGCAAACGACTCGGGGACGACGGGGAGCTATTTCTCGGCTTACGGTGGGGTGGCTTACGACTTCCGGATGGGGACCTACGAGGTGAGCCGGGACGCGATCACGAAGGCGAACGCGACGGTGGCTCTCGGGGGAGGCAACCTCGGGATCACGCTTCAGGACATGACGATCTACGGCGGCAATGGAGTGAACAGGCCGGCGACAGGGACATCGTGGAACGAGGCGGCGCGGTTGGTGAACTGGATGAACACCAGCCGCGGGTATAGCGCGGCCTACAAGTTCACGTTGCAGCCTGGAGATGTGGGCTACAACGCGAATGCGAACATCAGTTTGTGGCATGTGGGTGACGCGGGCTACAATGCCGCGAACCTCTATCGCAACAGCAATGCCTTCTACTTCCTGCCGAGCGAGAATGAGTGGTATAAGGCGGCGTATTACAGCGGGAGCGGGACGACCTACTTCGACTATGCGCTGCAGAGTAACACGATACCGAACGCGGTCAGTGGCGGAGCATCCGGCGCGGTCTACAATGGTCAGACCGG
>JBBRFA010000034.1:0-28059 GCA_038225185.1 Chthoniobacterales bacterium | reverse complement strand
TGGCAGATGATGCGGCAACGCGGCAGTCACATGATCCTGATCAAGGCAGGCCTTATGGTGACGCTCTCCGTCCCGGATCATCGGGAAGTTGCCAAGGGCACCTTGGGCAGCCTGATCCGATCCAGCGGCCTAACGGTCGAGGCCTTCGTCGCTCTCGCGGAGAAGTAAAACCGCGCTCGCGTTCTTTTTCTTTATCTGCTTAATTAGCTGTGTGGCTGGCATGCCTTTTAAGCCTGCCCAAGCTCCCTGCCATTTTTAAAAAACCGGCAGCCTGGGCCGGGCCCGGACAGACCGCATCTTCGGGAGCCGATTCGGGACGTGTTTAAGCGCAGCGGTGGGAGTGGGGGTTTTTGCCGCCCTGCTAGGTATCATGTATCAGACTTTTGCCTTCTGGGTGCTAGGGAGCGCAGTGCGATATAGATGATATTGTTTTACCAACTACGACATCTTTGATAGAAGCCAGTCCGATGGCAAAAACCAGGCATTTCGCGAGATGCTAACTAATTTTTACAGAACGCCGAAACGATAAACTGTCGTTTGCTGATAGGATTCGCCGGGACGCAGAATCGTGTCGCCCAGCTCCGGGTGATCCACTCCGTTCGGGTTGCTCTGGCATTCCAAACACAGCCCGTGATGCTGCTCGTAAATCTGCCCGGACTTGCCAATTTTTGAGCCATCCAACATTCCACCCGTGTAAAACTGCAACGCCGGCGCATTGCTGAGCACCTCAAGAAAACGTCCGCTTTTTCGTTCCTCCACCCGGGCGACAGGCACCGGCGTTCCCTTGCCATCACCCGCCAGAATATAATGGTCTCCATGTTGCAAAAACAAACCTGGCAAAGCATCCCCCAGACGCCGGATTTTATTGAAATCGTTGTTTTTACCCACCACCGACCCGGTGCGTCCCTGGTGGGTGAATTCGTCATCCACCGCGATGATCGTGGAGCTGGCGATCTGCAAATAATGATCCGCCACCGTGCCGCTGCCTTCCCCGCCGAGGTTGAAGTAGGTGTGGTTGGTGAGGCTGATGGGCGTCGCGCGATCCGTCGTGGCCTGATAGTCGATTATCAGTTCATTGTTAGGAGACAAACGGTAGGTTACCGCCACTTCGACCGTGCCGGGATAACCTTCCTCGCCAGCGGCACTGGTGTAAGCAAGGCGCAAGGCATCGTCGCCCTCGGGATGGGCTGTCCAGACCTGCTGATTGAAGCCACGCACGCCGCCGTGCAAATGATTGAGTTTATTGTTGGTCGGAAGCTGATAAGCTACGCCGTCGAGGGTAAATTGGCCATGGGTGATGCGCCCCGCGACCCGTCCGATAATGGCGCCGAAATAAGGATCGTTCCCCAAATAATCCTCCAGCCGATGGAATCCCAGGGCGACATCGGCGAGGGTGCCGTTGTGATCTGGCGCAAAAATATGGCTGATGATGCCGCCATAGGTGAGCACTTTTATCTGCAACCCTCCGGTGCTGGTGAGGGTGTATTCGTGGATTTCCTCTCCGCTGGGGAGGGAGCCATAGGGGCGGGATGGGTTCATAGTGTGTTAGTGGGTATGGAAAACTTCCTCCAGGGTCGCCCACCATTCGCCTTCTTCGCGATCCGGCAGGGGTTTTTGCAGGGGCATGGCATGGGTCCACCATTCCTGGGTCTTCGGTTGAGCCGCCAGCCAGGCCATGTCGGCCTCATATTTATCTCCCACGTATTCGAAGTAGCTGAAGAGATAATGCTTTTCATCGGGCAATTTACGCAAATAAATGGAATAATTCCGGATGCCGGCCTGGTGGATGATTTCCAGCACTTCGGGCCAGACCGCCCGATGCAATGCGACGTAATCGGAGAGTTTGCCGGGGGCTACTTGAATGATTCCTGCGTGACGACTCATAATGGAAACGAATTAAAGCGCGTCGTCTGCGTGGTGTCCAGTTTTTCCACCGAGATCGGCGGGATTGTCGTGCAAACCCATCCTTGCCTGGCGGGGAAGGATGGGTGACTATCGCCTCCTTTAAAAAAATGGCTGTTCACTATCATGGCAAACTGGATCGCCAGGCGCTCTCGCTCGCCTTGCTGGCAGTGACACTTTTTGGGGTGACTCCGGTGGTCATCAAACTAACTTCCGCCAACCCGTGGGCGATTGGCATAGTGCGTCTGGCAATCGCGGCTTCGATATTTCCTTTTCTGGCAAAATTTACCCGGGAACACTGGCGGTTGAGCCTGCAACATTGGCCGATTTTACTCGCCATGGGTGTGGCCTTTTCCCTGCATTGGATCACGTATTTTTTTTCGATCAAATGGTCATCCGCGGGCCTCGCCAGCATCGGGGTGGCCAGTTATGGCGTGCATATTTTGTGGATGACCTGTCTGGTGACGCGGAAACGACCGCGGACGTTGGATTTTTTAAGTCTCGCGCTGGCCATCATCGGGGTGGTGTTGGTGGCGCCAAAAAATAATGTGGGTCCGGAGATGCTGCCGGGCTTTGGACTCGGGCTGCTGAGCGGATTATTTTGGGCGACGTTGCCGTTGTTGAATCAGAGGGCCGTGGCGATCCCGACCCAGGTGCGTTCGTTTCCGCAATACCTGGTGGGCTTGCTCCTGTTTTTGCCTTTTGCCGGCCAGGCGGACTGGTCGTTTGGATACACAGATTGGTTGTTACTGATTTATCTAAGTTTATTTAGCACTTTGATCGCGCATACCTTGTGGGTGAAAACGAGTGGCATGCTACCGGGATCGGCCACGGCGGTGATGTATTATTTGCATGTGCCGGTGGCATTGTTGTTAGGATGGTTGTGCCTCGGAGAAACCATTCAAATCTGGCAGGCGGTGGGCATAGGGTTCATCGCGGTGGGCAGTTGGCTGGGCATTCGTTCCTCGCGCGCAGCCACCGAGACCGTGCCGGAGGATTGATGGAAGCAGTGGCGTAGAATGATGATTTAATAATTGACATCGTTTCCCCGGCGGGTGGTCGGCCAGTGGGTGCGTTGTGCGCGATAAGCGGCCGGGGAGAGCCCTCGGATTTGACGAAAAACCCGGCTGAAATGATAGCGATCGCAAAACCCTGTGGCCGCTGCTATTTCCTCAATCGATTGCGGCGTGTAAAGCAGTTGCAAACAGGCTTCGCGCACCCGCAATTCCAGCAAAAACTGACGCGGCGTCTGTCCTGTTTGTTCGCGAAACCAGCGCACCATGGCTTGTGGATGAAACCCCGTCTCCCCGGCCAGCGTGGTATTCGACCAGGGGCGTCCGGGCTCGGCCGTCATCAGACGAATCAAATGCCGCGCTCTGGGATCAGCCTGCTCGGGCAAAAAATGTCGCGCAGGCACCGATTGCAAAGCCTCCAGAACCAGCCTTTGCACTCGGCAAGCCGCCTGCCAGTCGTTCGGGGTGGCATCGAGCAGGGAAAAAATCCCCGACTCTTTTTGATTCTGCCACGGAGCGGAAAAAATCGACGGCGCGCCCGGCACGAGGCTGGGACGAATCAAAAAATGCACATAAAACTGAGTGATCGGACGTTGATTGCCAGAGCTGAAAGCCAAATCTGGCGGCAACAACCAGAGACGGTCGGGGGCAAGGAGAATCCGCTGTTTTTCCAACTCCACCCAGGCATCCGGCTCCTCGCATTGATACAATCGCCAGTGCGGCGCGGAGAGGTTGGCAAAATTCCAATCGGGCAAATGTTGCCGGCGGGCGAGGAGTATTCGCAGCCCGATATCGCGACAATGCCAATCTTGCCAGACGTGTTCCATGTTCGTTTTATACACAAAACCGGCAATTGCATCCATTTCAAAATCATCCGCCAAAAACTACGATTTCATTATATTACACCCCCTACATTTATGAGTTCCACTCCCACGCCCAACCCCACCCTCATCGACTGGCCTAAAGTCGGCATTCGCCCCACCATCGACGGTCGCCTGGGCGGCGTGCGCGAATCTCTCGAACAACAAACCCTCGACATGGCCCGACGCACCGCCCGGCTTATTTCGGAAAATCTGCGCACCCCGACCGGTCAACCCGTCGAAGTGATCATTGCTGAAAGCACCATCGGCGGCGTGCGCGAAGCTGCTGCGGCCGACGCGCTTTTTCGCAAAGAAAACGTCGGGGTAAGTCTCACCGTCACTCCCTGCTGGTGTTATGGCTCCGAGACGATGGATATGGATCCGCACCGGCCCAAGGCCATCTGGGGTTTTAACGGCACGGAACGTCCGGGAGCTGTTTACCTGGCGGCGGCTCTGGCGGGTCACACCCAAAAAGGACTGCCCGCTTTTGGCATCTACGGACAGGATGTGCAAGAGGGGGGCGACGAAACCATTCCCGCCGATGTGCAGGAAAAAATCCTCGAATTCGTCCGGGCCGGTCTCGTCGTAGCCGGCATTCGGGGTAAAGCTTATCTCGCCATGGGCGGCACGAGCATGGGCATCGCCGGGAGTGTGATCGATCCCTCCTTCTGGGAACGTTACCTAGGGATGCGGGTGGAATCGGTCGATCTAAGCGAATTTACCGGGCGTCTGAACAAAGGAATTTTCGATCCGGTGGAATACGAAAAAGCCCTGGCCTGGACCAAGGCCAACTGTCCCGAAGGCAAGGATTTCAATAGCCCCGGGACCGTTCGTTCCCGCGAGGCGCTCGATGAGGAATGGGAGACCTCGGTGAAAATGGCGTTGATTGCGAAGGATTTGCTCATTGGCAACCCTCGCCTCGCCGAACTTGGCTATGGGGAACAGGCCCAGGGCCATTTTGCCATTGCGGGAGGTTTCCAGGGTCAGCGGCAATGGACCGATCATTTTCCCAATGGCGATTATCTCGAAGCCATTCTCACCAGTTCCTTCGATTGGAATGGACGCCGCGCCCCGCTTATTGTCGCCACGGAGAACGATGCGCTCAACGGTGCGACGATGCTTTTTGGCTGGTTGCTCACGCATACCGCGCAGGTTTTTGCCGATTTGCGCACTTACTGGAGTCCCGACGCGATTGCCCGTGCTGCGGGCGGCTGGAAACCCGAGGGCGTGGCTGCCGACGGTTTGTTGCATTTGATCAATTCGGGACCGGCCGCACTCGATGGCACGGGAGAACAAACCACCGCGGACGGCTCGCCCACGTTTAAACCGCATTGGGAAATCACCGACGAAGAGGTCACGGCCTGCCTCAAAGCCACCACCTGGCATCCGTCGATTACGGAATACTTCCCTGGCGGCGGATGGAGCACGCGTTATCGCACCAAGGGCGGCATTCCGTCCACGATGGTGCGGCTCAATCTCGTGGCCGGGCTTGGACCTGCCCTGCAAATTGCCGAGGGTTGGACGGTTGATTTACCCGATGCGGTGCATGATGCACTCGATTTGCGGACCAATCCCACCTGGCCGACGACGTGGTTTGCCCCGCGCCTCACCGGCAGCGGTGCTTTTCGCAGCACTTATGAAGTGATGAACCATTGGGGAGCCAACCATTGCGTGCTCACGGCGGGTCACGTGGGTCATCGTTTTATCACGTTGGCTGCGTTGCTGCGAATCCCGGTTTACATGCATAATGTCGAGGAACCGCGCATTTTCCGTCCCTCATCCTGGAATGCCTTTGGCACGGCGGATCGAGAAGGGGCCGATTTCCGCGCCTGCGCCAATTACGGTCCGCTTTACGGATAGGAAACGCTGGTTGCGCGTGGGCGGAGGTTCCGGGGAGCGCGGGCCACTGGCCTGCTCTCTTGGGCGACGAGCCCAAGACTGGGGAAGAGAAGTGTGGCTTCGCCAATGGGGACAGGCGTTTCCGGCGAGTCGCCGGAAATAGCACCCGAGTCGGGTGCGCTCCCCGGAGCTAGGAATTTCGCTTGCACGTCGGGGACGGGATTTTACACACACTCTCAAAAGTTTTCTGGTTTGTTGCGGGATGCCGCCGCGCAGTGGAGGCGAGCCACTCACAGTCTTGTCTCTTATGTTTAAAGCCTCACCATCCCGACATCATCTGGGCCGATTCATCGTGGTAGCCGTTAGATAAAAACATTCCCCGATACCCGCTCTAATGCCAAAAGAAAATTAGTCCGCCTTTTGCAAACCGGATTCGCGCACAAAGATCACCGGGCGTCTCTGCCGATAGTGACTTCTAAAAAAAATCTGCCAGCACCTGCGGAACAGTGCTCGACTCCGCCCCCATTTTCCTGCAAAAAATCAGGAATCGCTCCAAATGAATGCTCTATTAAACCAGAGGTTGTTCTAGGCACGCAAACCTTGCCCTTCAACCATCCTCCGCACCCACGCCTTGGGATGCGCGGTTTTAGCCTTTTCGCCAGGCCTCGACAGCTTTCGAAATTTCGTTTCTACCAAGAAATGAACTAAAATCAACGAATAACTGCCGGGACAAGGCATTCCCAAGTGCAATTTGGAACTAGAAAATCCGTGGCCTTTTTCGGCTGCGGGCCAGGTAGTGAGTCTATCTCCGCTTTAAGGAATTTTCCTGAGGTGCCGCGCTTGAATCTTATTGAGTTTGGGATCTGTAACCAAAAAATTTAGTTTTCGTTTCAAACAACATCATCGACACCGTCGTTGTTATCATCTTCGTCATCGCTATTGGGGATTTCATCACCGTCCATATCGTCGTCGTCCTCATTGTCCACACCATCACCGTCGATATCGCCGTCAACACTGTTTTCCTCACCATCGCCGTCGCAGTCGAGATCTTCGCCGTTGGCCAAACCATCCCCGTCCACATCGCTATCAACGGAATCTGGGACTCCATCTCCATCGATGTCAGTTTCGGCTTCAGAATCGTCGTTCAGCCCATCGCCATCGATGTCAGTTTCGGCTTCAGAATCGTCGCTCAGCCCATCGCCATCGATGTCAGTCTCGGCTTCAGAATCGTCATTCAGACCATCGCCATCGATATCTTTTTCGGCCAGTGCATCGTCTGCCAAACCATCGCCGTCGATATCTTTCTCGGCCAGCGCATCGTCTGCCAAACCATCGCCATCGATGTCCTTTTCCGCAACGTTCCCGTTAGTGAGACGGTCGCCGATGTAACGTCCTTTCAAAGGTCCTTTGACGCAACGACCGCCGTCCACATTTCGATCAAACTTGTTCCTGACGCCGTCATTATCGACATCGGAATCGGTTTTGTTCGGGATTCCGTCCCGGTCAAGATCGGGAGCTTTGGCCATGGCACCGACCGAAGTTAAAACCAACGTGGATACTGTGAGGGAAAGGATTTTATAGTTCATGGAGATTTAGACAGCAGTTTTAAGGCCAGATTCTGCCTATTCTTAAAATTGCGTCAAATATTTAATAATACTTTATAATTGAATCATTTATAACCCTGTAATGGACTTTTAGCACAGCCCATATCCGGTTAAAGTGCAGCCTTGCCAAAACCCATGGATCATCGCAAACAAGCGATAATTCTTGATTTTGGGACTGGCATTCTCGCGCATGCGAAAGGTGTGGCGTCAGACTTCTCACAAATCCCCGCCTTAACCACAACAGTCGTAATTGGGGCGCGGCTGGTCTTTTTTGATCACGTCGAGAAAAAACTAAGAAAACTAAGGGACAGGTCTTTTATAAGAGAACTCAGGTGAGTTACGATGGCACGGCAGGTTACGGTGGGAGATAAGTGGGGCTATCGCCGTGGAGAGGGATCTTCTTGGCAAGATGCCAAAAAGGGCAGGCTGGAAGCACCGCCCTACCCGCGACAAAGCGCTTCCCAATTACGAATGGGTAAGCTCGTTCGCGTATTATGATTAAGCGTCACGCGGAGTGCCTTGTGGATATTGGTTGACGCGCATTAAACTAAAAGACAGGTTTTTTATTATGTTGGAACAAGCCGGAAGTGGAGAGCGGAGAGCGGATTTCCTAACCTCGGCTGTTCCGGAGCAGATGGGCGGAGATCAATAGCAGTCCGCCGGTAAAAACCGCAGCGCGAAGGAGGGGGCCGACACGGAGAGTAAGACGAGATCGTTGCCGCCGGTGTTAATGATTTGCAAGGTGGCGTCGTCTAAACTAACCAAGTAAGGGAGAAAAATTTTTGCGCTGGGCCAGGCGTTATTCCAGATTTATGTGCAGACTACCCAGCGGCCTCCGCAGATTTTCCAATGGCAAACTGCCGCAGAGGTAAAGCACAGCCATGCGGACGGCGAGCCCGTTGGTGACCTGATCGAGGATGACGCTGCGTCCGCTGTCGGCGATGTCGCTATCAATTTCGACCCCGCGATTGATCGGGCCGGGGTGCATGATGAGGCATTCGGGTTTAAGCTTTTCGG
Source organism: Chthoniobacterales bacterium (assembly GCA_038225185.1). GTDB lineage: Bacteria > Verrucomicrobiota > Verrucomicrobiia > Chthoniobacterales > DASVRZ01 > DASVRZ01. Next base: position 19,824 of record JBBRFA010000034.1, on the reverse strand, counting down.
CGCGCGCCTTGGTGAGACCAAACAGGGAGTTGTATTCGCCGAGGCTGGGGAAATATTCCCTGCGCTGACGTTCGTGCTGGATGCGGAGGAGATTGACGACATCGACATCGGGGAGAATGGCGTCCAGATCGTGCGTGACCGTGCAACCCAATTCCTCGAAGACCTTGGGGACCAAAGTCGGTGGGCCGACGAGGGTGACGCGGGCACCCAATTTAAGGAGTGTGTGAATGTTGGAACGTGCCACGCGGCTAAAAAGGATGTCGCCGACGATGGCCACATGCAGACCTTGGAAATCGCTGTCAAGCCGTCCCAGTTTTTCGCGAATGGTAAAGGCGTCGAGCAAAGCCTGGGTGGGATGTTCGTGGGCTCCATCGCCGCCGTTGATGATGCTGGAGGAGAGGCGTTCGGCAAGAAACTGAGCGGCGCCGGCGGAGCTGTGACGAAGCACGATGATGTCGGCATGGAGCGCCTGGAGATTGAGGGCGGTATCCTTGAGGGTTTCGCCCTTGGTAAGGCTGGAGGCGGAGGCGGCGATATTGATCACATCGGCGCTGAGGCGAAAGGCGGCCAGCTCGAAGGAAATGCGTGTGCGGGTGCTGGGTTCGACGAAGAAATTGATGAGGGTTTTGCCTCGAAGAGCGGGCACTTTTTTGATTTCGCGAGTGCCCACACTTTTAAAGGCGGCGGCGGTGTCGAGAACGACGCGGATTTCTGCGGGCGAAAGTTCCTGGATGCCTAGCAAATCTTTTCGTTGCCAGGAAGTGGGTGGTTTTTCCAGAGGCGTGGTGGACATGGTCGTGGATGGTTTGCTCGCTCGATTAATCTCGTTTTAGCCAGACGTGGTCTCCTTCGGGATCGACGTTGGTGAGTCGCACCATGACGCGTTCGGAGAGGGCGGAGGGCACATTTTTCCCCACGTAATCGGGGCGGATGGGGAGTTCGCGATGGCCGCGATCCAGAAGAGTGGCGAGTTGAATGCGGGCGGGTCGGCCAAAGCTGGAGATGGCATCGAGCGCTGCGCGACAGGTGCGACCGGTAAAAAGCACATCATCGACCAGAATAATCGTGCGCTGGGTAAGATCGAGGGGGAGAATGGTGGGTTGCGGGGTCGGGAGACGACCGCGGAGGTGGAAATCGTCGCGATGCATGGAGACATCGACAACCCCGGAAAAAACTTCCACGCCGCCAAAAGCGCGCAGATGGGCGGCGAGGCGCCGGGAAAGTTCCACTCCACGCAGGGGGATGCCAGCGAGAACGATGCGGGAGAGATCGGGATTGTGCTCGATTATCTCGTGGGCGATCCGTTTGATCGCTCGTTCGATGGCAGGGGCATCCATCAGAAGGATGCCGTGGTCGGTGGGATTCATGTTTTTTCCTTTCGCAGCCTCTCGGGACTGGAATTAAAGGGGAAGAAGGGAGGAGTTTATGTGGTGGCGGGTTGTTTTTTGCGGCCTTCGCGCCAGGTGGAACGGTGGCGGATGACCCAGTCGAGCAAGGCTTTTTCGAAGCCGATATCCTGCCCGGTTTTTTCGCTTTCGATCCATTTATGGCGGAGAACTTCTTCTCTCTCGGCAAGAAATTCGCGATAAAGAACGGAATTTTTGACCAAATCCGACGATTCGTCTTTTTGTGAGTCCATGTAAGGAGAAAGTCTGGGGGTGACGCCGGGAAAAATCAACTGCAAAAAAAGCTGTCGCGTGCGATGGCCAAATTCTCTTGGGATCGACCTGCGGGAGCGGACGGCTTTTACGGGCTGGTCAGATGGGGGAGAGTCTGTAATCATTGCCCGCGATGAGTGATCCGTCCCGGGAAGAGTTAGAAGCAATTCTGCGCGAACAGGCGGAATTACGGCTTCGTCTGGTGGCCTTGGATCGCAAAATTGCCGAACTCCCCCGATTGGCTCCCGTTGCTTCTGTTACTCCCGTTTTGGAGAAAATGCCGGAACCCATCCGCAGTGTGCCCGCAGCCGTTCCCCAGCCGGAAGTCTCCGAATGGTCGGCGCCGTTGAATCTTCCTCCGCCCTTGCCAACTTGGTTGCCTGCGAAAAAAAACGAACCGCTGGCCGATCAGCCCTTGCCGGAAGTCGAGCAGGAAGCGCCCGTTTTTGCCGGGGAAAAAATCGAGCCGCGCCCGTCGTTTGAGTTTCGCTTGGGAACAGTCTGGCTGGTGCGCATCGGCATCGTGGTCTTGCTCACCGGGCTGGTTTTGCTTGGTAATTACGCTTATCAAAACATCGTGCCCAGACTAGGGCCGGAACTGAAAATTCTCGGTCTTGGCCTCATCAGCGGTCTCCTTGCGACGTTGGGGTTGCGTCTCGCGCGCAGCGGGGAGGCGCTTCGAAACTACGGGCGGGTGCTGCTGGCGGGAGGGGCGGCGTTGTTTTATTACACGACGTTTGCAGCCAGTTTCGTCGAATCGTTGCGAGTGATTCCCCAACCCTTGGTGGGTGGATTGATTTTACTGATCGTGGGCGGCGCGATTGTCTGGTGGGCGGCCAGGAAAAAAGCCCAATCGGTGGTTCTGATGGCGATTTTACTCTCGTATTATACCTCGGCGATCAATCCCATCGGCTGGTTTTCGCTTTACTCGAACCTTTTGCTCACCGCGACGGGCGTCTGGTTTCTCGCCCGGGAACGCTGGCTGGCGGTGGGCTTTCTAAGTCTCATCGGCACGTATGGCAGTTACGCTTTCTGGCGTTTGCACGGTCCGGTGCCGGAGAGCTGGTGGTTGGGGGCGGCGTTTTTGCTCGGGTATTGGATCTTGTTTACGGCGGCGGTGTTTTTGAGTCGCGCAAAAGATTTTCCTCCGCATCGCCGGGTGCCATTTTTAACCTTCAACAACGGGGCGTTTTTTGTGCTTGCCCTGCTGCATTTACGCGGCTGGCAATTCGACAGCCTCGGCCAATTTGCGATGGGTTTTGGCGCGATCTTGCTCGGGCTGGCATGGTTTTCGCGCACCCGGGAAAAAGATGATCTTTATCTCGATGGCGCTTATCTGGTGCAAGGCCTGGGGATTTTCACCCTCGGTGTGCTCACCGAATTGAGCGGTTTTCAACTCGTCCTCGCGCTGGCGGTGCAGGGCACGATTTTACTTTGCCTGGCTGGTCCTCGTCACGGCTGGGTGCATCGGCTGGCTGCGGGAATAGCACTTTTTCTGGCCTTTGGACTTTCTCTCGGAAAAGAAGGGTTTGGGGTCAACGATGCCCTGGTCCGCTGGAGTCTGGCCGGGGTGTTTTTGGTGGATGTCTGGCTGGTGCGCCATTTCCGAAAAAGCGAACCGCAGCCCGAATGGTCGTGGGTGGCGCTGGGATACAGTCTGCTTGCGGTGACCTATCTCGCGATCACCGTGGATCGAACGGTGCCGCCGGAGTCGTTGGGCTTGGTTTATTGCGGAGGAGCCTTGTTGCTGGTGCTTTTGGGGACGGGATTGCGTCTTCCAGAACTGGCGGTGGCGGGTCAATTGCCAGCGGTTTTCTCGGTGCTGGCCTTTTTCGGTCAAACCTCCATCGCCAAAGAATCGTTCGGGTCTCTGGCTGCGCATGTGGTTACGCCGCTGGCACTTACGCATTGGTGGCAACGCTGGGCGCCGCGCGGCTGGTGTGTTGGGGGCGGATTATTTTCGGCGTTGTTCGTGGTGGCGGCGAGTAAAGTCCTGCACGGGTTTGCTCCGGCGGAATGGTTCCCGCTGACGCTGGTGGCACTGTCGGTAGGGAGTCTAATTTACGGGGTGGCGACGCGGACTTGGGTGACGGCGTTGCTGGGGCAACTAGTGGTGTTTTGCGCCGCTTGGATTCTGCTTTTTGAAGGATTTTGGGAGTCAACTTCGTGGTTGGCACCGACTGCGGCTGTGGCTCTGGTGGGAGGAAATCTGAGCTTGCTCTTCGCAGTGGAGAAGCGTTTCGAGGAGGGAATTCGGGTTTGGTTCGTTTGGACGCGGGCGGTCTTGGCGGGAGTGTTCTTTGGGTTGATCATGTTTTGGAGTCAGGCGTATGTGGAGTTAGTGGCGCGCCCGTTGTTTGCCATGGCGGTGGCGGCATTGCTGGTCCATCTCGGGCTGCGTCTGGGAGTGGAGCGGGCGCGGAAATTTTTGATTTACGCAGTTTTAGCTGCCATGTGGGGTGTGTTATTGTTTTGGGCCGGTTTTTTGAAGGGTGAAAACTCCTCGTGGTGGCATGTGCTGGCCTTGCTGTTGCTGGCTTACAAAGTGTGGTTGGTGAAACGGACCTTTCCCGACAGTAAAATCATTTTTTGGGTATCAAACGGGTTGATTCTGGTGGTTGGCAGCGGACTCTGGCTCGAAATGAATCGTTGGCTGGGGGGATCGAAGATTGATTTTTCGCGCACCCTGGCTTGGGCGTTGCTGGCCACCGTGTTTTTGGCTGTGGGCCTGGCAATGCGGGAACGCGTTTACCGGTTGGGAGGCCTCACCTTGCTAGGGTGGGCGACGTTACGGATTTTTTATCATGACATCTGGGCGATGGGCCAATTGTCGCGCATTTTGACCTCCATCGGGGTGGGCGTGGTGATTCTCGGATTGGGATATATCTACAATAAATTTGCCGATAAATTCCGCGAATGGCTTTAAACCCATTCTCGAAAGTTCACTGCATTTATTTCAACCACGAAGTGACACGAAAAGAGAAAATAGAAGGCGTATGATGATTGATTCGTGTTCATCGATGTCCAATCGTGGTTTGTCTAAATCTGAGGTTTTCTAGGTTTAATTTGAGGATGATTCCAAGGGGGCGCAGCACTCAATAGCGATAAGGAGCGGGGAGAACGAAAGCGTCCTGCACGAGAGTGATGACAGGGTGCTCCTCTTCCATGACCACCTCCACGACATCGAAACGGAAGCCGACTTCGGGATCGTCCAACATGCGCAGCCAGGCGAGGGCGCCCCGGGCGATAAAGACCTGTTTCGCGTGATCCACGGCGGTGATCGGGCGTCCGTATTCCTCGGAAGTGCGTGTTTTTACCTCGACAAAAACCAGCTTTTTCTCCGCCTTATCGCGGCAAATAATATCCACCTCGCCGCCTTTCGGTCCGCGGAAATTGCGGTATAAAACCTTGTAACCGTTCTGTTTTAAATAAGCTGCCGCGAAATCTTCCCCGCGTCGTCCCAGATCGAGATGGGCGGCGGTGCCGGGTTTCTTTTTAAGAGAAATCGAACCAGCATTCCGCGACGGGAGCAAACGAGCGACGATGGATTTCACAAGGTCCATACTCGCGGAGCTTAGCCAGATGCAGGCGGGTTGGATAGCCTTTATGACGGGCAAAATCGTAGGCGGGATATTTTTCGTGCCAGTCGAGCATGAGTCGGTCGCGGGTGACCTTGGCGAGAATGCTGGCGGCGGCAATGCTGAGGCTGATGCTATCGCCTTTCACCAAAGCGGTCTGTGGCCAGGGAAAAGGAGCCACCGGCAGGCCATCGATGAGCACGTGATCTGGCTGCAAGATTTCCGCGACGCGCCGCATCCCGAGATGGGTGGCGCGGAGAATATTGATCCGATCTATTTCCAGCGGCTCCACGATGGAAATGGACCAACGGATCTCGGAATGCCGGGTAAGTTCTTCGTAGATGCCCTCGCGAAAGCGTGCGGGCACCTGTTTGGAATCGTTCAGCGTTGAATGGCAAAAGGTGGGGGGCAAAATCACTCCAGCCACCACCACGGGGCCAGCGAGGGGGCCGCGACCGGCCTCGTCGATCCCGGCGATGCGAGTCGCCCCGGAGGTGCGCAAAGCGTTTTCGTAGTCGAAATGGCAAGGCATACAAAGGAGTGCCAACTGGCAAACGGGAATTAATTTTTGCGGTAGATTTTTAGAGGAATCGGGGTGGACTGGGGTTTGCCCTCGGCCCAGGAACGACTTTCGAGGCCGACTTCTCCGCGACTTTCCTCGGTAAGACTTTGGAATTGGGTGTCTTCCTCGCTGCCGACCACGTTGGGCTGGATGAAGATGAGGAGTTCGTTGCGTTCTTTGTTTTTGGAGGTGTTACGAAAAATGGCTCCGAGATAAGGGATATCGCCGAGGATGGGGATTTTACTGCGATCATCGTTGGTCGATTCGGTGATGAGGCCGCCCAGAACGACGACGTTGCGATTGGCCACGGTCACGGTGGTAAGGATTTCCTGGGTGCCGATGGTGGGCACGGATTCGCCAGAGATGATTTGGTTGCCGACCACGCTGTCATTGATCTGGGCGATTTTCATGGTGACTTCCTGGCTGGAATTGATTTGGGGGATGACTTCCAATTTCAAGACGACTTCCTCGAAATCGATGGAGGAACGGACGGCGGTGGTGGTGGAGTTGGAGTTGTCGCTGAGGGTTTCGCGGGGGATGGCGATGCGGCGTCCGGAGGAGATGGTGGCTTTTTCGTTGTTGGAAGCATAAACCACCGGTCGGGAAAGAATTTTGAAGCGGTTGGTGGATTCGAGGGCGCGAACGTAGATTTGCAAGTTGTTGGCAAGGGTGCCGTAGAGGTTGAGTCCGCTGGCCACGGAAGTGACTCCGATTTGCGCCAGCTCCTCGGGGTCGAGCAAACTGGTGCGTCCGGTGGTGGTGCCGGTGAGGCCGATGCCTTTGCTGCCTTGGTTAAGGAAGGATTGCAGGTAATCAACGCCAAATTGATCGTTTTTACCGATGCGAAGCTGTCCGATGACGGTGGAAAGATAAACTTGCTGGGGTTTTTGGTCGAGGCGTTGGAGGATGTTGCGCACTTTATCGAGGCTTTCGGGCGGGCCGATGACGATGATTTTTCCTGCGCGATTATCGGCGACGATGCGGGTTTTGCCGACGATCTGGGATTCCGGGCCGAGATTTTCCTCGGGTGCATCGAGAGAGTCGCCCCGGCTGAGTCCGCCGCCCGAGCCGCCATCGCGGCTGTTGTTATTGTTGGAGCGGGTCTGGCGAGGCTGGGCGGGTGGCTGGATGTTGCCTGCGTTGCCGCCGGAGCTGGCGTCCTGCTCATCCTCGGCGAGGAGATCGGCAAGAATGGGGAGGACTTCGCTGGGTTTAAGATAACGCAGAGGCACTTCGAGCGGCTCGGTAAGGCCGACGGAACGATCAAACTCCTGGATGAGGCTTTTTACATAGGGAAAACTTGAGGGGCGGGAGATGACGAGGATGCGGTTGGTGCGGGTGTCGGGGACGAGTTGCACTTGACCGGAGGTGAGATTGTTGGAGGAGGATTCGAGATTGTTCGAGGCAAAAACGGGTTGCTGAGGGGGCTGTCCATCGGGATTGGGCGGTGGGACGTTGCCACCACCGCCTGCGACGGCACCGGGGGTTTGCCCGGCATTGGCTTTCTGGGCTTCGATCATTTTGGTAATGGTTTCGGCGACGCGCTCGGCATCGGCGCGGACGAGGGAGACAAATTCGGAGACGATGCGTGCGGGAGGCACGTCGATGAGTTCTTTGAGTTCGATGAGACGACGAATGACGGAAGTGGTTTCGGTGACGAGAAGTGCCTGGGCATTGGGCACGGGAACGAAAAAACCGTAGGGATGGGGTTGGATGGATTGCTGAAGCTCGGCGGAGGCTTGCTGGGCATCGCGATATTTGAAGGTCATGAAATAAGAGACCACTTGATCGCCCTCGGGCAGGGAGCCTGGAGTGGTGTAAATGGCGAGGCCCTCGCTGCGGGGATTTTTGCCGTTGGTGATGTTGAGAACCTTCATCTGGGTTTCGCCGAAGGGAACGAGCGCGTAGTTATTGAGCAGCAGGGTGGCTTCGATGATGGTGATGGCTTCGCGTTTGGTGACGGGTTCGGCGACGACGATGGAGATGTTTTGTCCGGCAAGATTGGCATCTTTAATGAGGCGTTTATTGGTGAGCCGCTCGTAATTAAGGAGAATCTGGGTGATGGAAGTATCGGGAAAATTGACGCTGATTTTTTCCTCAAAAGCGGGGTTGGCGGAGGGATCGCGCGAGGTGCCGGGAAGGGCGGGCGTGGCGGGTGTAAGTTCGGCGGCAGGAAGATCGTCAGGGGCGATGGTCTCGGGCGTGGCGGAGGATTCCTCCTGGGCAACGGAAGAGAGGATGAGAAAAAAAGAGGCGAGAAGAAAAAAGAGGTGTGATTTCATTTTTTTAAGGTGGTGGAATGGCGTTGCCTGGATTGGGACGATTGTTTTGCGGATCATTGGGATTGGTGGGACGATTCGAGCCGGGGAGAACGAGGGTGCGACGGCGGGTGATGCCGGGTTGGGTGGGCGGGCGGACGATGCCTGGAGTCTGGGGAACGATGTTGGGGCGGCGATTGATGATGCGCGGCGGATTGCCGGGTGGGGGGACGGAGTTGGGGTTGACGTTGGCGACGGGTTGAGGGGCGGCGGGTGTTTCGGAGATATTAAAGCGGAGAGTGCCAGTGGAATCGCCTTTTTTGAGAACGACCTGCACTTTGCTGGAGTCGAGATCGTTGATGTAGCTTACGACCTGCAAACCGGCGGCGTTGGGGGTATCGGCATCGACGAGGGTGGTCTCCTGGGAGTCGTTGGCGACGACGGTGGCGAGAGGTTTGCCCCCGATGGTGACGAGGCCGACGAGGGTAAGATTATCGGTAAAAGTGGAGGTGTCGGCAGGAGTCTCGTTGAGGACGGAGGCAACGGTGAAGGGGGATTTTTTCCAAATGCGTTCGTAACGTTCGACGGGGTGGCCTTGGGGAATGGTCGCTTCCCCGGCCGATGCAGTGAGGACGGGCAGGGCAAAAAGGGTGAGGGCAAGGAGGAGATTAGCTTTCATTCGCTGGTCGGTAGTAACGGGCGATCTCGAGTTCGAGATTGACGTTGGGTGGTTCTTTTTCGCTGCGCAGGGAAAAATTGGTGATGGCTTGGAAGAGTTCGGGACGTTGGAGGCCGGCCAGCCAGCGGGTGGCGTTTTCGAGGGAACCGCTTACCCGCATGCGAACGGAGACGGAATGGAAATGCGGTGTCTCGGCGACTTCGCCGAAACCTTGTTCGGCGATGGAGAGGTTGAGTGCGCGCGCGGATTTTTGGAGTTCTTCAAAGAAGATAGATTGGGCGGCCTCGATTTGCGAAGCGTTGGGCTGGGTTTTTTCGAGCCAGGTCTTGCGAGTAAGCCATTTGTCTTTCTGGCTGAGCCAGATGTCGGCCTCATCTTTTTCGCCTTTGAGAGTGATGCCATCGAGCTGGAGGACGCGTTTTTGACGCAACAACGCGGAGATGCCAAACAAGTTGGCGAGCAGGAAAACCGTGCCGACCAATGCGGTGATGAGCGTTTTTTCGAGTTTAGTTAATGGGCGCATCGGGCAGGGTTCCCTGGATGGAAAATTCGGCTTTATCGTTGGGCAGAATGGTGGGTTTGGGCATATCCCAATCGAAATAATCGAGGTCGGCACGGCCTTTGATGGCATCGACGAGGCGGAAGGCGGCGGCGGCGTTATTGGCTTCGCCGCGAATGGTTACCCGACTGCTATTTTCTTCAAAAAGAGTGAAGCGCACGCCATCTTCGGGCAGCAGCGAGGCGGATTGGAAAAGGACTTCGACGGGATAAAGCGCGGGGTTAAGGGCGGATTCCATGGCGCGCCAGTGGTCGTGGGTGGAGCGGATGGCGGCGACCGTGGGGGCATTTTCGGCGATGATGCGTCGGAGTTTTTGGTTGCTGAAAGTGAGCCAGGCCACGTGGGCGACCAAGGTGAGGAGCAGAAGCGCGTAAAGGGCGGCGGCACCGAGAAGGATGCGTTGGATACGTTCGCGAACGCGGATTTTTTGCCGGCGCACTTCGACAAGCGGAGGAGTAAGAGTGGAAATTTTTTCGGGCAGACGCGGTGCGGCGGGTGTCTGGTGAAGCGGGGCTACTTCGAAGAGGGATTGCAGGAGGCTGATTTCTTCTGCGGAAAAATCGCCGAGGAGGGAGATCCCGAAGTCGGTGCCGAGAATTTTGCTGGTATCAAGCTGGAGGCGGGTGCAGAAAAGTTCGATGGCGATGGTGTCGTTGACCGAGCTGTGATGGAAAGATTGCAGATGAAGAAGAGATCCCTGACGGGAAAATGCGGCCACTAACTGACCGGATTCGCGCCAGAGGGTAAGACCATCGTCGAGGAGCGGCTGGAGATCGGCGCCCAGCTCGAAGCGTTCGACTTGAGGCTGGCAGAGGTCGTCGGGCACCTGGGTGGCCAGCAGGCGAATGGCGACGAGAGTGCGTTGTTCCTCGCGAAGGATGGGTGCGATGAAAAAAGATTTGCCGATTTCGTTTTCCATCCCGCGTGGGATGAGACCCTCGCGGTCGAGGATTACCTGCACCATCTCGGTGAGGAGCGACTCGTCGGTGGTCTGGAGCCAGCGGGAAAAAACCAGGAGATGGCGGGCGGGTAATACGATTGCACGAAGGTTTTTATTCTCCAGTCTGGGCAGAGTATCGAAGCGGGCGGTCTCGCGCGAATCGCCGGGGGTGGTGGTCCAAAGCTCCCAGCCGGGCTCGGGCGAGGGACGCAACAGGAGCGTCTCCGAATTTTTCTTCGAAGAACGTGCCCGGGATGCTGCGGTTTGAGGATTTAAAGTGGGACTTCCTGCCATTGGAAAATGATGGGTGGCTGTGCAGTGCGATTGATAATGGAGCGGATCTGGAGTTTACGCGAGCCGAGAGTGGCGGTGCTTTCGACGCGGGTCAACTGGGTTTCGAGCGAGAGCAGGGCGACATAAGGAGCAAATTGCGTTTCGGTAAGCCCCAGGGCACCGGCGATTATTTGCATGTCCGTGTAGGGTTGATCATCGAGAGTGTTATCCAGTTTATCGGGGCCGAGGCGATATTGCACAAAGGAAAGAGCTTTGCGCTCGCCGATGCCGAAGACGGCTTGAAGTATTTCGGTGGCGGCGTCGTTGATATCCAGTTTGCCGTCGCCCCAGATGGTGAGGGCCTCGGGCCAATCGGGTTTGCGGGCGTCGATTTTTTCCATGCTGGGCACGGCACGCATTTGTTCGACAGTGGTAAAGCGGCGTTCCAAGGCAAAATTTTCCGGGGTTTCGCCGGTGCGCCCCACCCAGTCGAGAAGATCGTTCACGACCAGGCGCGCCTCGGAGGAGGGGACTTTCCAGGTGGTGAACAAATTTTCCAGAATATCTTCGCGTCCGGTCTGGAGGAGAAAATTGATGTTTAATCGCGCAGTCTCACTGGCGAGAACGACTTCGTAGCGGCCTCCCTGGTCGCCGATGCTGCCTTGGAGAATGGGATCGTCCTCCTCGATTTGCGGCGACAGGGCGAATGCCATGCCAGATTGAGCGATCTGGCGCAACTCGAAGTTGAAATTCAAGCCTTTGGTCTCGTCGAGATTGTAGTGGACATATTCGACGACCCCGAGAACGACGACCGACATGGTGATGATCGACCAAAGCACGAGGATGAGGGCGGAGGCGCGCGGTTTTTTTTGGAAAAAAGGCGGGTTCATGTCGAGGAAGGCACGGACGGCAGGACGTTGAAAACCACGCGCACTTCCTCGGGCGAAGCGGGGCTGTGAATGATCAGTTCGATGAGACTGGGCCGGAAGGCGCCCTCCTCCCATTCTTTACGCCAGGTGGCGGAGCGGCTGTCGAAAAAGCGCCATTCCATTTTTTTGAGGTCGCGCACGAGAACGAACCATTTCGCGGGTTCGGTAATTTCCGGGCGTTGGAGATCGGTCTGATCCAGCTCGTGGCGGAGGCAAAAAGCGAGCAGACCGTTGGCCTGGGGACGGGGCGAGATGGTGGTGACGCCGGTTTCGCTGCCGTTGCCCTGCCAGGCAAAGGCGAGTGGGCCATTTTCCACCCGGATTTCCTGCACGTAACCGCCGCCAGGAGCGGGTTTGACGCTGGCTGTGAGGAAACTACGTCCGTCGAGATTGGAAAAAGTTTTGCGACAGACTTCGATCAGACCGTTTAGTTCCTGGGTCTGGTTTTGTTTGGTGTTCAATTGGGCGGCGGCGCCCAGAGTGCTTTCGACCAGGGTAAAAAGCACACTGCCGAGCAGGCCGAGAATGATCACGGCGAGAACGACTTCCACGAGTGTGAAAGCGGATTTTTTACTGGGCTTGATAGACATATTGGAGCACTTCGCGGTCGCGTTTGCGGGAGCCTTCCTGCCAATCGGCCCGGATGAGGACCTGATACAGACCGGTGATGGGTTCGCGAAATTGATTTTCGCGTTCGAGGGTGGTTATTTCGCGGGAATAAACCACGCTGCCATTACCTAGTGGCAGGGTTTCTTTGCCGGGGCTCAATCGTTGGCCGGTGGTCTCGGCGAGAGCGGTCTGGAGCTGGACGCGAATTTCGGATTCCCGGCGGATTTCGCGGAAGGCGTCCAGGGTTTCGCTCAAAGCGACGGCGAGGGAGACGGCGGCGAGGGAAAAAATCGTCACGGCCAGCAGCACCTCGAAAAGGAGCAGACCACTTTCGGATGTGGAAGGCGATTTTTTCATTTCAACGAAAAGCGAACGACTCGTCCTCGGGTTGCGCGGTGAGGGGATTGAAAGTGAATTCGATAAAATCCTCGTCGCGAACGAAGCGCACGGTCACCGGTTCGCATAATCCCGTGGGAAGAAAACGCCAGCGAGCTTCGGCGCGGCTGGAAAACTTGGTTTCGTCCCAGCGTCGAATCAGATACGTGACATTTTTTGGCAGTTCAAAAGAGGTGATGGCGGGTTTTTCCTCAGGTTCCTCGGGAGCTTCGTTTTCCCCGGTGGCGACGAGATCGATTTCCTCCTGGGTGAGCGCGTCGCGCAGCAGCCAGCCGCGATTTTCGAGCATGATTTCCACGGGACGTTGCGTGGTGACGGCGCGGCGACGGGCGGTCAATGCGAGCGTCTGTAATTCGCGAGCAGGGGAGCGGAGAAGGGTTTCCCGGCCCAGACCGGTGGCAAAAGGCAGCCCGATCCCGATCACCAAAGTTACGATGAGCAAGGCCAGGGCGACCTCGATCAAGGTAAAGGCGAGGGCGGGCTTACTGTGCCGAAGACCAGTTGCCGATGTCATCGGCGCTCTCCTTTTTATCGGGTCCGAAAGAATAGACATCATAGCCGGTGGGGTTGCGCGAACCGGGATTACGATATTGAAAAGGTTGTCCCCACGGGTCGAGGGGAAGTTCGTTGAGCAATTGCATCCAGCCGCGAGGTTTGGGTGAACCTGAGGGCAAAGAGACCAACGCCTGCAAGCCCTGCTCGTTGGAGGGCGCATTAAGATTCGACATTTCGTAACGCTTTAAACTGGTAACGATGGATTGCACGCCAGTGCGGGCGGTGATGCTTTTGGCGTCGTCGAGGTTGCCGGAGATGCTGAAAATAACCGCACCCATCAAAATGGCGATGATCGAAAGAACGAGAATGATTTCGATGAGCGTAAAAGCGGAGCGTTTGCGGCGACTCAATCGCGAGACAAGTTGGGGGCTGGAGCAATGCATGACGGGAAAACTTTAGGGATATTGCAACTGAACGGAGAATTGTTTGAGAGCGAGCGCGGAGGTTTTAAGCTCAGTCTGAAAATAAAACTGATTCTCCCCGACTTTAAGCAAAGAAACATCGACTAGCAAGCTGGCATCCCTCCAGCCCGTGAAGCTGAGGGTTCCATTCCAGTCTTGCGAATAACCGGGATCGCTCAAATTCGGGACGGGCACCTGCACTTCGCCTGCCAACTGGTCGTTTACCCAGAGTTGAAGTCGATTTTTAAGCGGGAGACCATTCACTTTTACTTGAACTCGCACAAAAGAGGGAAGTTCCGGCAATTCGGCAATAAAATTTACGCCCTCCTCGATCCGTGTCGGCTGGGCTGCGATCAGGGCGGTGACCACATTGCCCTGCCAGAAATCCGCCGCCTCGGTCTGTGGCAAGCCATCCACTTCATCATCGCGCAACCATTCGCCACTGCGGCCCACGAACCCTCCCGAGGTCTGGGTTTCGTCGAGATACACCGTCTGCGGACGCGCCCATTGCCAATGGATACGCGTCACTCCGAGCACTGGCGCGGAGGATTGAAAAGTAAGATTTCCCTCGGCCAGAAACGTGCGTCTTTTAATGATCAAGGTGCGCCGGTTCGACATCCCAAGACTTTCGGAAAGATTGTCGGTGAGCATTTCTTTGTTCAATCCGTCGTCCCAGTAAATGCGCAAAAAACCACCGCGCGGGTCTTCAAAAAAGACCGTTAAAATCAAATCCTCCTCCGCCTCGGGGGGCAGAATGGGAAAGCTCACCGTGGCGTAAGTCGCGGGTTTGGCCACCGGATCGCCCGGCATCCAAGCGGGCAGGGGAGCGGATTCGCTGCCATCGAAATGTTGCAGGTAACTCTCGGCAGCCTGCCCCGTCCGGACAAATGCCACTACTAAAAAAACAATGGAGAACAGGCGCGTCATAAGATGTTAACGAATAAAGTAGCTTAGATTTTCCAATTCGATGGCGAGGTCAACATTATTCACAAAAACCAGCGGCGGCACCTGCAACACCGTGGGTGAAAAATTCAAGATCGCCTGGATTCCGGCGTCCACCAGATCGTTTGTCACCTCCTGGGCCACCGTGGCAGGCACAGCGAGAATCGCCATTTTAATGGATTGTTTGCGAACGAATTCCTTGAGACCGCTCATCGCCCGCACACGCAGGGCACCTTCCGCCGCAGGTCGTCGTATTGTGTCGGCATCGAAAGCTGCAATGATTTCAAAGCCTTCCTTGGCAAATCCGTCGTAACGCGCCAATGCCGAGCCCAGATTTCCCATGCCGACGAGAATTACCGGTTGAAAACTGGTGCGCCCGATGGCTGCACTCAATTTCACGCACATTTCTTCCACCGAATACCCCAGGCCGCGCGTGCCAAACTGCCCCACATAAGTAAGATCCTTGCGAAGTTGAGTCGGTTTTACCCCGGCGGCCTTGGCCAAAGTCGCCGAGGATACGGTCGGCACTTCATTTTGCCGAAGTCGTTGCAGCGTGCGGTAATAAAGCGAAAGCCGGTAGATGGCTTTGCGTGGTAATTCCTGTTTAACCATTGCGAAAGAAGGGTCCCCGAAGGTAGCCACACCCGCGCAACGGTCAACCCGCGATTAGAATTTCACCAAAGCAGAAAGACCGACGTAAGGAGCACCTTCGACTTCAAATTCCTCGTCCTGATCGTCATAACGGAATTCCCGTTGCACCGACCATCCGGCTTTGACTTCGAGCGCCACCTGTTCGCTGGGTTTGTAGGTAATGCCTGCTCCCACCCGAAAGTCGCGGTATTGCAGATTTTCGCCGGCAAAATTCTGCTCGTCTTCCGCAGTTTTAAAAGTGCCGCTCACTAATTCGCCGCCTACTTTGAGGCTCAGCTCCGGGTTCACTTTAAACTCCACATGCGGCGACGGGAAAAGTGCCCTCAAAGTGACGCTCTCATTAATCGTCCAAATAAAACCTGCAAGCGGCAAAATAGGAAATTCGCTCCAATCGTTGTAGCGCACCCCGGCGAGAATGATGAAGTTTTTGTTTAACTGATAGCTGCCAGCGAGAAAGATCGGCGCATTGAAAGCGTTGCTCTCCAGTTTGCTGCCATAATAACCCGGCGAAACCCGGAATCCCAGCACTGCCTGGCCTCCCACCCGATAATCCAGCCCCACACTTACACCCACCTCCTGCAAAGTAGTTGGGACGGGCGCCAGGGAAGTGCCAAAATCGTTGCGTTCGTAGAAAAAATCCGCCGCAAAATAGATCGGGCCGGCAATCGAAAAGGAGGAATTCAAGCCGACCCGACTGTTGATTGCATCCTGATCGCCAAAACCTTCATCTTTAAAATCACCGGCAAACACATAACTGCCCCGGGCAACGAATGAAAATACCGGCGGAAAATCTTCTTTTTCGAGAAGAACTTCCTTGTCGCGGGAAACGGTTTCTCCAGCGTGAAGAGGAATGCACAAGGCGATCAAAGCCAGACCGAGGAAGGATTTAAGGGGTGATTGCATAAAGGGTTATCTAAGTTGGATGTTTAAATTGAGTCGGCAAGAGATTTTTACATTTGCATACCGAACTACGCTGTGGAGGTCGTTTCTGCGTGTCTTTTTCTATTTAAATACACTTTGCAGGCACTTTTCAATCGCGTGAGAATATAATAAACTGTCTGGCTGCGAATTCGCACCAGTTGTCCGCCGACGATTTTTTCGACGAAATCACTTTCCACTTCCAGGATAACCGCCGGTGACACCCCGTCGAGTCCCTTGCAAAGGATCGCCGACATCGCCCGCGTCAACGTCTGCACTTCCGGACCCAGGCTGATGCGAAAATGCGCGCCACCCGAGGGATCGACTCGCAGATACACGCCCACGGTATCGGTGCATTCCTCGTCCTTGCGCACATCTTCCAGATCGAAAGACTCGCCCTCGCGGGGAGCCTGGTTTTTTGCCAGATCGGCGTAGGCAACGAGATTCTCCCGCTTTTCTTCATCGGGAAGAAACTCAAAAAGCTCGATGATTTCGGATAATTTGGCAGGATGACTCACAGGAATTGAACAAAGGCGAAGAAACACCAAAGATAAAGGGAAAAATCGCCACCTGCCTTTTGTCGTGGCGCATCTCCCAATAATTGACCGGGATGCATTGAGGGCACAGACCGCCGTTGCAAAGGAATTCTGTTGCGGCGTCTCGATGATCATCGAAGAGTTGCCAAAGTGTCCGCGCATTACTTTTCCCCGACCTTTATTCGGTGTCCCAAGCGGATTTAACGGCTGTTGCAGGTTTCCGTTTTGTCCAAGACCAACTTTTTTGGCAAAATTACACGGAAACTTCTTGCCATAATCCATCCCCCGGGTCATTTTCGTTGCAATGCGGGTATAACTTAGTGGTAAAGTTCCAGTTTTCCAAACTGGCGAGGAGGGTTCGATTCCCTCTACCCGCTCCAAATTTTCACCGAAAACCGCTTTAATTACTAACGTCACGTAAAAGTAACTGAAATAGTCGGAAATAATCGGTATTTTTTCTTTCCAGTTCTTTTTGTTTGATGTAAACTTTCGCAATTACAACTCTCAATTCTTACTGAGCTGCACAAATCTTAACCTAATAAAACCGAAACCTATGTATTATTCCCAAAACAAATTGGTCAAAGCCGTTCGCCTCGCCACTCTCGGCCTGGCCATCACAGCCATCACTTTTAATGCTTCCACTCTTTTCGCTGCCACGGGTAACGACCTGTTGGTTTCTTCATTGAGCGCTTCCGATGCCAACAAAAATGTCATTGGTTCCAAAGCTCTTCTGGCCGCTGTTTATGATGCGGTAAGCAAAAACAAATCCCAAGCTCCCGAAATCGTCGCTGCTGCCATTCCCAAGACCAGCAGCGTTGCCACCCAGAAAGAAATCATTCGCACCGCCATCGCCGCTTTGGGCGATCCTAAATCTGCTCCCAAAGGCACCGTCGCAAACATTGTCGCTGCCGCCATTAAAGCCGCACCCAAAGGTGGTTTCTCCGATGGTAAATCCGGTTACAGCAAGGACAGCGGAGATTGCGGACTTGCCGAAGATTTCACCCAAGCCGCCATCGAAGCTCTCGGGCCGAATGTTTCCGAACGCATGGTAAACGAAATCGTTGAAGCCGCCATCCTGGCCAACAATGGTAAATGCTCAGATCGCATTGCCAACGGTGCAACCCAGGCTGCACCGCAGTTTGCCGATAGCATCGCCGATATTTCTTCTCGTGCATCCCGCGGTGAGACTCTCGCTTTCGATGGTTCTGGTAGCGAAATCGTTTTCAGCCCGACTGGACGCCCAGTTCCAGCACCGTTCAACGTTCCACCTGCCACCAACGGCGGTATTTCTCCTGAAACCACCCCGGTCAACTAAGCAAGTTTAACAATTTAAAACAAAGGCGCGACATTGGTAGTCGCGCCTTTTTTGTGCTTTGGCAACAACTCTGGGGAGCGCAACCGACCTCGGGTGCAGTTTTGGCCGACTCGGCCAAAACCAGTCTCACCTTGCGAGTGCGATGGCCTTCTGCATTTTGACGGTTGCCTCGTTATGAAAGAATCTCTTTGGCGAGTCGCCAAAGAGAGCACCCGGGTCGGGTGCGCTCCCCGGAACTACGCGTTAGCCCCACCAACGGTAATTTCCCTCTGGGGAGCGCACCGACCTCAGGTGCAGTTTTGGCCGACTTGGCCAAAACCAGTCTCACCTTGCGAGTGCGGCGGCCTTCTACGTTTTGACGGTTGCCTCGTTGTGAAGGAATCTCTTTGGCGAGTCGCCAAAGAGAGCACCCGGGTCGGGTGCGCTCCCCGGAACTACTCTTTGACCCCACCAGCGGTCATGCCGCCGATGAGATAACGACTTAAAAACAAAAATAGAAGAACGACCGGAATGGAAACGACGAGAGCGCCCGCCGCGTAAAGGCCCCATTGAGTGGTCATGTTACCTTGAAACATGCGCAGGCCGACGGGCAGGGTGAAAATTTTAGAATCCTGGAGGATAAGCGCGGCGATGACGTATTCGTTCCAGGCGGTCATGAAAGAAAACAGGGCGGTGATGACGACGCCAGGGAGGGCGAGGGGGAAGATGACCTGGGTGAAGGTTTGCCAGCGAGAGCAGCCGTCGATGGAGGCGGCTTCTTCGAGGGAGCGGGAGATGGTGTCGTAGTAGCCTTTGAGCTGCCAGATGCAGAAGGGCAGGGCGCTGGCGCTGTAAATGACGATGACGCCGAGATAGGAATTGATGAGTTCGAGCTTGATCAGGATGAGGTAAAGCGGGAGGAGAAGCATGGTCGCCGGAAACATTTGGGTGACGAGGAGTCCGGTGAGGATTTTGCTTTTTCCAGCGAATCGAAAGCGGGAGACGGCATAACCGGCGGTGGAGGCGAGGGCGACGCCGGTGATGGTGACGGCGAGGGAGACGAGGGCGGAGTTGCCCAGCCAGCGGAGGAAATCGGTTTCGAGAAAGAGGGTGCGAAAGTTTTGCAGGGTGGCGCCGTCGGGGATGAGGGCGAGGGAGGTTGAAAGCAACCGGCTCTCCGGGCGGAGCGAAATGGTAACGATCTGCGAGATGGGATAAACGGAGTAAATAGCGAACGCGAGAAGAACGAGATGACTAAGGAGTCGTCCGGGCGAGAGACGAAATTTGGAGGGAGAAGCGTTCACGAGCTGGGGAGTTATAGGAGAAATTTAGAGTTTAACCGATAAATGGGGGGGAGAGATACTACCAATTCTGATAAATCGACCGGAACGAGCTCGAAAGAGTTCCTGAAATCATTTTATCCGCAGATTACGCAGATTGACGCAGATTAAAAAGTCTTCGAATTGATGGGGTGCAATCCGCAATGGCCTTGCCTTCTTATCCCAAAAAAATCTGCGTTAATCTGCGTAATCTGCGGATCTATTAATTCGGGAGGCGACTTCAACCTCGGGCCACTATTGCTGGAGTTTGACCCGCTTTAATCCGCGACTGGCGGACTTGCCTTCATCGGCGTTCATGATCATGAGGTTGGGCCGTCCCACCCAAACTCCCATCTCGATGGACCCGCGAATGTAATAAGTCTTGGCAGGCTCCACAGTGAGGACACTTTCATCTGTGTTTTCGGTCGCGGCGCTGAAAGTGTGTTCACCGGGCGTGGCTTGGTAGGCGAAGAATGAACCGTTGGGCAGACCGCCAATCCTGACTCCATTGTCGCGAACGTCGAATCCGACCGCAGATCCGACTAATTTGCTTTCCCGATAGAAAATCACCAGACCTTTGCCGGGTTCGGCGCGGTCCACCCTGGGCGGCGAAGTGTCTTTCTCGACTGAGGCGCAAGAGGATAGAAATGCAACAGCTAGGCAGCCGAGGAGGGATTGAACGATGGACGGACGATGAAGAGTTGACGGGTTATTTATGAAAAGGTCTGGTTGATTATCTGTCTGGCAACGGTAATTTTCCTGCGGAT